>JASHTQ010000426.1 GCA_030040475.1 Streptosporangiaceae bacterium | reverse complement strand
CGGGGATACCGGGTCCGGCGACGCGGCCCGTTCGGACGGGAAGCCCGGGTAGCTGCCGTGGCCGCCCCGCCCGAACCGGAAACCGCAGGCCTGCGGCAGGCCGAAGGCCGCGACGGCGATCCGCGGCCGGGCTACCAGGCGGGCCTGGGCACGGTGCTGCGGGAGTGGGGCAGGATCGGCTGCATCGGGTTCGGCGGGCCGCCGGCGCACATCGCGCTGCTGCGCCGGCTCTGCGTGGACGACAGGGGATGGCTGGACGCGCGGGAATTCGAGGACGCGATCAGCGCGTGCAACCTGCTGCCCGGGCCGGCCTCCACCGAGCTCGCGATCTACTGCGCGTGGCGGGTGCGCGGCAGGCCCGGCGCGGTGGCGGGCGGGGTGGCGTTCATCGTGCCCGGGCTGATCGTCATCCTCGCGCTCTCCGTGCTGTTCCTGGCCGGCCAGCCGCCGCTGTGGGTGCGCGGCCTGGGCGCCGGGGCCGGGGCCGCGGTCGCGGCGGTCGCGATCCAGGCGGGCTGGTCGCTGCTGATGCCCAGCTGGAAGCGCGCCGCCGCGCGGCGCGCCCGGTGGGTCGGGTACCTGCTCGCGGGCGTGACCGCGGCAGCGACCATCGGCCCGTGGCTGGTCCTTGTGCTGCTCGGCTGCGGCATCGCGGAGCTTGTCATCCAGCGCGCGGCCAGCGGGAAGGGCGGGGGCGAGCGCCGGCCGGGGCCGGTTACGCGCGGGGTTGTCGCGGTTCCTGTGGCGCCCGGCCTGGCACGGGCCGGGGTCCACCTGGGCGGCCTGGCACGGGCGGGGGTCCACCTGGGCGGCCTGGCTCGGGCGGGGGTGGCGGTGGCCGGCGGGGGGGTGCTGGCCTCGGTGGCGTGGGTGGCGTTCAAGGTGGGGGCGCTGTCGTTCGGCGGGGGGTTCGTGATCATCCCGCTGATGCGGGCGGACGCGGTGGGGCGGGGGTGGATGACGAGCGGGCAGTTCCTTAACGCGGTGGCGCTCGGGCAGATCACGCCGGGACCTGTGGTGCAGACGGTGGCCGCGGTGGGATACGCGGCGGCGGGAGTCGGCGGCGGGCTGCTGGCGGCGCTGGTGGCGTTCTCGCCGTCGTTCGCCTTCGTCCTCGGCGGGGCACGCTACTTCGGGTCGCTGCGCGACAGCAAGCGCGCGCAGGCATTCCTCGACGGCGCGGGACCCGCGGCGATCGGGGCGATCCTCGGCTCGGCGGTCCCGCTGGCCGCCGCACTGGGTGAGGCCTGGCAGTACGCGGTGCTCGCGGGGGCCGTCGTGCTGCTGACCGGCCTGCGCCGCGGCGTGGTGTTCACGCTGTTCGCGGCCGCCGCCGTGGGCCTGGCCGTGGCGCTGGCCGGAGGGCCGCTGCCGCACTGAACGGGCAGTTCTTGCCGCCGCTCGCCGAGCGTACTGAAACCGAACAACCGCTCATAAAGCGAGCAAATGTTCGGCGGATCCGGCTCGCTTGGCGCAATGAAACCGGGGTTTCAGCACCCCCTGGGGTGGTGAAACCCGCGATTCATGACGCTGGGACGATGACGAGGCCGGGCGCTGCGCCTGCTTGAGCTGGAGCGCGACCGGCCGGGCGGCTGGCGTGCTTCAGGGCGCGGCCTGCAGCCTGGCGGAATCCGCGCTGGCACCGAGCCAGGCGTAGATCTCCGCTGCCGACGTGTGCGCGGCGTCCTCGCGCTCGCCGTCCCCGGCGCGGGCGAACTCCGCCGCGGCCGCCTCGAGCGCCATTGCCCGTAGCAGCGGCCGGCCTGCCTCGGCGTACCGCTTCGCGGCGGTGGCCAGCCTCGGCGCATCGTGGTCAACCAGCCCGCGGCAATACAGGGCGTTCGCCTGCCGGTGCGGGATCTGCGAGCCGACGGCGAGGGCGGCGGCACGTCCCGCCAGCGCCTCTGCGGTGTGCAGGTCACCGGTCTGGATGGCCAGCCGGACGGCGTTGGCCAGCAGGTCCTCGGTCTCATCGACTTCTTCGGTATTGCCGTCGACCGCGTCGGTCAGCACGGCCAGCGCCTCCGCCGGCGCGCCGTCATGCTCGCGGTCCAGGCAGCGGGCGAGGGACAGCGAGCCGACAATACGGAACCCGATCCGCTCGTGGTGCGGAACGGCAGCGGCCAGGCAACGCCGGGCGGCGGCGACCTCGCCGCGATGGAAGCCGATCGAGGCCGCGATGCCGAGATCGCAGCAGACCGCGATCGATTCCTTCTTCTCCGCTGGCACTGCCTCGACTTCGGCGAGCGCGTCGTCCCAGCGCCCGGTCTCGAACAGCAGCTGGCACAGGGCGCCGTGCGCCTGCGCCTGCCGGATTGCCGTGCCGACCTCGCCGGCCAGGCGCCTTGCCTGGTCGGCGGCGGCGATGGCCTCCTGGAACCTGTCCAGGTGGCCCAGCGTGACGGCCTTGTTGATCTGCAGCAGCAGCCCCAGGTCGGTCAGCGCCGGATCGGCCTGGGTGACGGCGAGTGCCCGGTCGAACAGCGCCAGCACGTCGGTCATCTGGCCCCGCATCGCGGCCTCCATCGCCAGCACGTGCAGCGCCCAGCCGATGACCCGGCGGTCTCCCGCCTCCGTAGCCGCCGCGAGCGCCTCGGCGGCGGCCTGCCGCGCCTGCTCGGTCTCGCCGATGTTGAAGCGTATCCGCGCGCCGAGCACGAGCAGCCGGGCGCGGTGCCGGGCAGAGAGACCGGGAGCGGTCACCGCCCGGTCCAGCGTGGCCAGGGACCGCGCGGACTTGCCCGTCCGCATGCGGCACTGCGCCAGCGTCCAGTTCAGGTCGACAAGGAGATCGGGCTCGACGGCACGGGCCAGGGCCTGGCTGGCCAGTTGCTCCGCCGACGCCGTTTCGCCGACCGAGTACAGGGCCGCGGCCAGCCGCGCGACGAGACGGTCCTGCAGGGAACCGTCAGGGGAGCTCGCGACCGCCCGCCGCAGCAGCTCCGCCGCCACCTGTGGGGCCTGGGCGACCAGCAGCTCGGCCGCGGCATCCAGCCAGCTCAGCATCCATTCGTCCATCGGCTCGGCCGCGCTGCCGATGCCGTCGGGTCCGGGCACGGCCGGCCGCAGCTGCCTGGCCACCCGGATCGCAGGAACACCGGCCTCGGCAAGGGCGCGGCCGGCCTCTCGATGCCAGGCCGCGCGGACGGAGGCCGGCATCTCGTCGTACAGCGCCGCCCGGATCAGCGGATGCCGGAACCCGAGCCCCAGGCCGGATTCGGCCAGCACGCCGGCGGCGCACGCCTCGTCGACCGCGGGGAGCAGGTCGGCCACGTTCGCGCCGAGCACGATCGCCAGGTCGGCCGCTGCGAAGTCGACACCGAGCAGGGCCGCCGCGCGCAGCACCCCGCGCGCCGGGCCGGAGACGAAGCCGAGCCGGTCCGCTATGGCGGCGGACAGCGAGCGCGGCGCGGAACCGGCGGTCAGCGTGGCCACCCCGGTGCCGGTGATGGCCACTCCCGAGCCGCGGGTCAGCGCACCGACCAGCTCGGTGATGTACAGCGGGTTGCCCGCAGCGTCGCCGGCCAGCCGCAGCAGCGCGTCGTCGGGCTGGCCGCCGACCAGGAAGGCGACCAGTTCGGCCGCGGTGGCCTCGGTGAGCCCGGCGAGGGGCAGCCTGGCCGCCTCGCCGACCGCCCGCCGCAGCGCCAGCAGGTCATCGCGCTGCGGCACCGGGCGCATCATGCCGATAAGCAACAGCGGCAGCTGCCGTGCCGACCTGGCCAGCCTGCCCCACAGCCTGATGCTGGCCTGATCGGCCCACTGCAGGTCGTCGACGACCAGCACCGTCGGCAGCGCGGCGCACTGTTCGGCGATCAGGGCGAGCAGCTGCTCGGCGAGCACGGCGCCGGAGTCCGCGCCGCGATCCGCCGCGGCCTCGCCGCGCAGCAGCCGGACGATCGCGGCCCGCCGGGGATCGGCGGCGTGCTCGCGTACCTGCAGGCCGTCGAGCAGGGGCTGCAACGGCAGCGTCTGGCCCAGCTCGTCGCCTGTGGCCCAGAACACCTGGCATCCCAGGCCGGCCGCATCCGGCAGCGCGGCACCGACCAGCGCGGACTTGCCGATGCCGGGCTCGCCCTCGACCAGCAGCGCGCCGCCGCGCCCGGCGGCGATCTCCTTCACCAGTCCGGCCAGCAGCGCGAGCTCGCGGTCGCGGCCGATCAGCGCACCGGGCCGGGCCGGCTCGTCACCGTGCGACGCGGGACCGCCGCCGGACGGCCGGCCGACCGGATGGCGCGGCCGGCCGGCCCGCTTCCCCGCGGCCCGTTCGGCCTGCGCCCGGCGCAGCAGCGCGTCCCACTCCCCCGGCGGCAGCGGGCGGTAGCCGGCCTGCGACTTGGCCCGGCCGGTCAGGAAGGAGACCATCGCGGTCAGGTACCGTTCGTTCTTCCGGCCGACCGGGACCGCCTTGCGGTTGAGCCAGCCGTTGATCGTCGAATCGCTGACGCAGATCTCGGGACGCTGCTCGAGCCCCAGGTGAACAAGGCGGCTGAGCGTCGGCTGGCCCGCCGCCTGGTACAGGGTCCGCAGTTCGGACCAGAAGCGGTCTGCAGCGCCGCCTGCAGTCACGGTTCCTCCCGGCGGGGTCTTCCGGAACGGAAAGTGCCCGGAAATCCCGCCCGCCTAGGGCTACCAGCGTAACTGCCGCCCGGCCGCACCGGACGGATCGCCGGAAAGTCGATGAACAAGGGATAAAGGAGACTCCCGGGGACAACGGACGACGTCTGGAGGTGCCCATGATCGGGCTCACGTCGGCAGGCAGCAGCGCGGCGATGCGGGCCGGGCTCCCGGTTCGGATGTGGCTGGCGGACGGCGGGTGGCGGGTGGGTTTCCTGGCGCGGCCGGACGGCCACGCGGCGGTCGAGGTGACCGACTCGTCCGGGACCGTGGCGGAACTGGTGGCGAGCACCGGGTCGCCGGTCCTGTCCATCGACGGGTGCTGGGCCGGCCGCGGCGGGCAGTGGTGGGCGCTGGCCATCGGGCGGGTGCCCGCCGAGGCCGGACGCCCGGCGGTGATCTTCACCCGCGGCACGCGCCGCGCCCGCCGCACGCCGCCGGAGGCGGTGGACGGGCTGTGGGTGGTGCACGACGGGCTGTGGGTCGCCGCCGTCACCGGCCGCTACACCCATGTCCGGCTGACCACGCGATCCGGGACGCGGGTACGGCGGCTTCGGCTGGTGACCGACCCGCGCGGCTGATGATCAGGGGGGTGCCGCGGGCGAGGTCCCGGGCCGGGCGCGGGTCAGCGGGGGCGGACGGGGGTCAGCGGGGGCGGACGGGGGTCAGGAGAAGCGGGCTATTTGGCGCATCTTGTTCATGGCGTCTAGGGCGGCGACCTTGTAGGCCTCGGCCAGGGTGGGGTAGTTGAAGACGGCGTCGACCAGGTAGTCGATGGTGCCGCCGCAGCCCATGACGGCCTGGCCGATATGGACAAGTTCGGTCGCGCCGGTGCCGAACACGTGGACGCCGAGCAGGGTCCGGTGCTCAAGCGAGACGAGCAGCTTCAGCACGCCGTAGGAATCGCCGACGATCTGCCCGCGGGCCAGCTCGCGGTAGCGGGAGACGCCGACCTCGAAGGGGACGTTGTCGTGGGTGAGCTGCTCCTCGGTCCGCCCGACGAAGCTGATCTCCGGGATGCTGTAGATGCCGATCGGCTGCGTCTTGTCCAGCCCGTGCAGCGGCTCGTCGCAGGCGTGGTGCGCCGCCACCCGGCCCTGCTCCATCGACGTGGCGGCCAGGGCGGGGAAGCCGATGACGTCGCCGACCGCGTAGATGTGCGGCACCTCGGTGCGGAAGAACTCGTCGACCTTGATCCGGCCGCGCTTGTCCGCGGTCAGGCCCGCCACGTCCAGGTTCAGCGCGTCGCTCGCGCCCTGGCGGCCCGCCGAGTACATGACCGTGTCGGCGGGGATCTTCTTGCCGCTCAGCAGCGTGGCGATCGCGCCCTCTGGCCGGGCCTCGACCGAGGACACTGTCTCGCCGAACCGGAACGTGACCGCGAGGTCGCGCAGGTGGTACTTGAGCGCCTCGACGACCTCCACGTCGCAGAACTCCAGCATCCGGTCGCGCTGCTCCACCACGGTGACCTTGGTGCCGAGCGCCGCGAACATGGACGCGTACTCGATCCCGATCACCCCGGCGCCGGCCACCACCATCGACCGCGGCACCTTCTCCAGGTGGACGATGCCGTCGGAGTCGATCACCGTGCGCTCGTCGAACTCCACGCTGTCCGGCCGGGCCGGCCGGGTACCGGTGGCGATCACGATCTTGTCGGCGGTGGCCTGGCGCACCCGGCCCGCGCCGTCGTCGACCTCGATCGTGTGCGGGTCGGTGAAGTAGGCGGTTCCGGTCAGCGTGGTGACCCGGTTACGGGACAGCTGGCTGCGGACCACGTCCATCTCCCTGCCGACCACGTGGCTGGTGCGGGCGGCCAGGTCGGCGATGGTGATCTCGTCCTTGACCCGGTAGCTCTGCCCGTACATCTCCCGCTGGTCCAGGCCGGTGAGGTAGAGGATCGCCTCGCGCAGGGTCTTGGACGGGATCGTGCCCGTGTTCAGGCAGACGCCGCCGATCATGTTCTTGCGCTCGACGATCGCCACCCGGCGGTCGAGCTTGGCCGCGGCTATGGCGGCCTTCTGTCCGCCTGGCCCCGATCCGATCACCAGCACGTCATAGTCGTACACAAGATCAAGTGTGACCACCCCAGGGCGTGTTTCAAACCCCTCGCCGGGTCCCGGCCTGGATGATGGTCATATGTCACGTCGCCCAGAGACCTACCTGCACGGCCATCACGACAGCGTGCTGCGATCGCACCGGTGGCGGACGGCGGAGAACTCCGCCGGGTACCTGCTGCCGCACCTGCGGCCCGACGCGCGCGTGCTCGACGTCGGCTGCGGGCCCGGCACGATCACGGTGGACCTGGCCGCGCTGGTGCCCGAGGGGCACGTCACCGGGATCGACGCGGCCGCGGACGTGCTGGCGCTGGCCAGGGCCGAGGCGAACCGCCGGGGCCAGGGGAACGTCGCATTCCAGACCGGCGACGTCTACCACCTGGACTTTCCCGACGGCACGTTCGACGTGGTGCACGCGCACCAGGTGCTGCAGCACCTATCCGACCCGGCGGGAGCGCTGGCCGAGATGCGCCGGGTGTGCCGCCCGGGCGGGCCGATCGCCGCCAGGGACGGCGACTACGCGGGGATGTTCTGGCATCCAGCGGACGCCGAACTCACCGAATGGCAGGACCTGTACCGCAAGGTCGCCCGGGCGCTCGGCGGCGAGCCCGACGCGGGCCGGTGGCTGCTGGCCTGGGCGCACGCGGCCGGTTTCGCCGAGGTCGAGGCGTCGGCGAGCGCGTGGTGCTACGCCGGGCCCGACCGGGACTGGTGGGGCGCGTCCTGGGCGGAGCGGCTGACCGAGTCGCCGTTCGGTGACCGGGCCGTCGAGCATGGCCTGGCCACGAGGCAGGACCTGGAGGGGCTGGCCCGGGCCTGGCAGCGGTGGGCGGCCAGCGAGGACGCCTGGTTCCTGATCCCGCACGGCGAGATCCTCTGCCGCGCCTAGCCAGGCTGGGGTGGAAGGCTTCGGCGGAATGAAACCCGGGATTCAGCACGCTGGGAGGTAGTGAAAGCCCGGTTTCATGCCCCTGGGTCGGCGGCGGCTTCGGTTAGGGCGTCCAGGACTACGCGGACGGCGGGCTTGCGGTCGCCGCCGCGGCGGCTGACGGTGAAGATCTGGCGGGTCACCGGGTCCGCGGGCGCGACCAGGCGGACCTGGGGCGGCAGCTGACGGGCGGCCAGCCGGGGAACCAGCGCGACGCCAGCGCCGGCCGCGACCAGGCCGAGCAGGACGTGGAAGTCGGTGGCGCGGGCGACGACGCCGGGCACGAAGCCGGCCCTGGCGCAGGCCCGCTGGATCATCTCGGCGCAGCTGGTGCTGGCGCGCGGGATCAGGAACGGGCGGCCGGCCAGGCTGGCGAGCGGCACCGGGCCGCCAACCGGGGCACCGACGCCGGCGGCCGCGAGGATTGGGTCGTCGGCTCGGAGGGCTAGGAGGACCTGGTCGGTTAGCAGGTCGCGGCGCTCGAAGAGGGGGTCTAGGGGGCGGGGCATCAGGTCGTAGGAGTGCGCGACCGCCACGTCGAGCTCGCCGCGGAGGACGGCGGGCAGCGACTCCTCCGGCTCCATCTCGGTCAGGTCGATCTGCACCTGCGGAGCGGAGCGGGCCAGCGCCGCCCAGGCCGCGGGCACGATCGTGACGCCCGCGGACGGGAAGGCGGCGAGCGCGACCCGCCCGCAGACCTGGTCGCGCAGCGCGGCCAGGTCGGACTCGGCCGCGTCCAGCCGGGCCAGCAGGGCGTCGGCGTGCGCGACGAGGATGTCCGCGGCCGGGGTCAGCTCGATCCCGCGCCCCGCGCGCTCGGTCAGCCGCATGCCGACCTCCCGCTCCAGCGCGGCGAGCTGCTGAGACACCGCCGGGGCGGTATAGCCGAGCGCGGCCGCCGCGGCGGTGACCGAACCATACGCGCTGACCGCGTGCAGCACCCGCAGGCGCCGGACATCGAGCATGAAGCTCAGCTTAGCATTCACGGCACATTTTGTAACTGGACATTAATCATCCCGGAATCGCAGACTGGCGGCATGATCTCCGCCAAGTCCGGCACGCTCGCCGCGGCCGGGACCGTGCTGCTGTGGGCAAGCGCCTTCCCCGCCATCGCCGTCGCCGTCCGCCAGCTCGGCCCGGCCGGGCTGGCCGTCGCGCGGCTGGGCGTCGCGTCGGCGGCGCTCGCGCTTGCCGCCCCGTTCCTGCACGTCCGCCGGCCGCGGGCACGGGACCTGCCGCTGATCGCGCTGTGCGGCCTGGCCGGGATGACCGGGTACCAGCTGCTGCTCAACGCCGGCGAGCGGGTCGTGCCCGCGGGCACCGCCAGCCTGCTAGTCGCGACCGCGCCGGTGTACGCGAGCATGCTCGCGGCCTGCTTCCTCGGCGAGCGGCCGACCCGCAGGCGGTGGCTGGGCAGCGGCATCGCGCTGGCCGGTGTCGCGGTCATCGCCGTGTCGCACGGGCTCGGCTTCGGCGCCTCCGCGCTGATCGTGCTGGCCGCCGCGGTCCTGCAGGCGATCTTCCACACCGCGCAGAAACCGCTGCTCGGGCGGTACACCAGCGTGGAGGTGACGGCCTACGCGATGTGGGCGGGCACCGCGTTCATCCTGCCCTGGACGGGCTCGCTGGTGCGGGCGCTGCCGCACGCGGGCGGCGCGGCCATCGCCTCGGCCGTCTTCCTCGGCCTGGCGCCCTCGGCGGTCGGCTTCATCCTGTGGGCGTACGCCATGGCCCGGATGGACGTCGGGCGCGCCACCCTCAGCCTGTACCTGGTCCCGGCGGCGGCGATCCTCATCTCGCTGGCCTGGCTCGGCCAGGTGCCCGGCCCGGTGGAACTCGCCGGCGGGGCGATCGCGCTCGGCGGCGTCATC
>JASHTQ010000425.1 GCA_030040475.1 Streptosporangiaceae bacterium | reverse complement strand
CGGGCGAGCACCGCGAGCGGCACCAGCCAGATGACGTACTGCGGCGACCATACCTTGTTCGTCATCAAGAACGCGGCGAGCATGAGGAAGCACAGCTGCGGCAGCCGGGGGCGGCGCGGCGCGGCCAGCGCGAGCAGGGCGATCGCGGCGACGGCGACGGCGAAGGAGCCCGCCGACATCAGGTTGAGCTGGCCGAGCTGGTAGTTGCCGAGGACGGGCACGTTGTAGTTCTCGAACATGTGCCAGATCGAGCCCCAGTCCGCGCCGCGTTCCTTGCTGAACACGTAGAACCAGGCCCAGCCGGACGGCGCGATGATCATCACGGGCACGTTGACGGCCAGCCAGGTGATCACCGCGGCGGCCAGCATCTTGGCGAACTCGCGCATCTTCCCAGCCCGCAGGCACAGCAGCAGCAGCGGGGCGAAGACCACCAGCGGGTAGAACTTGGCCGCCACCGCGAGGGCCAGCCACACCCCCGCCCACACGCTGCGGCGGGACGCCCACGCGGCGATGCCGAGGGCGGTCAGCGCCATCGCGATCAGGTCCCAGTTAACGAACGCGTTCAGGATGAACGCCGGAGAAAACGCCACCATCAGCGCCTGCCAGCGCCTGTCCAGGCCGGCCGCCCGGGCGGTCGCGAGGATGCCGACCAGCGCGCAGACCGCCAGCAGCAGCGCGGTGAAGTCGTAGAACTCCCGCCCTCTCGTCGCCACGCTGAAGCCCTTGACCAGCCAGGAGACGACCTGCATGGCGCCGCCGATGAGCACCGGGTACTCGACATTGTGGTCGACGTAGGGGACCTGGCCCTTCGCCAGCCCCTCCCAGGTGTACAGCGGGTAGATGTCGGTGTAGCAGCTGTCCTGGAACTGCCCGTAGTAGTAGTTCCATGCTCCGGAGCGGCACGGCACCTTCTCGGCGAACCCGAGCACCATGCTGAGCACGGAGGCAGCGACGAGCACGCCGGTGCCGCCGAGGGCAACAGCGAAGGCGGGCCGGGCCGCGCGGCGCCGCAGCCGCGTGTCGGCCGACCCAGAAGCGTCGTCCACCCTCACTATCTAACCGCGCCCGCGACCTCGTTTGCGCGTCCGCCGCCGCACCCACAGGCACGTCAGCGGCAGCCCGGCGAAGACGCCGCCGACCGCGGCGCCTGCCTTCAGCGCGTTGCCGTTCTGGCCAGGCTGCGCGGTGTCGCTCGCAGCGGGGTTCGGGTTGGTGGGGGTGCAGGTCACGACCTTGGGATCGCAGCTGTAGGTGGGGTACGGGTAGGGGTTCCCCGACTCGGTCGGCTGGGCCGTCGGGTTGGCGCCCGGGCCCTTCTTCTTGTTCTTGCCGGAGTTCGGCGCGTGCCGCAGGTTCGGCGGCAGCTCGTTCCAGGTGGCTCCGGTGAACACCGGCGGGCTGAACGGCTCGACTCCCATCGGGACGAACACGTCCTCGGCGAACGTGTGCCAGATGGTGGCCGGCCAGGTGCCGCCGTAGCCGCCCTCGTAGACGTCGCCGAGGTTGTTCAGCGACTGCGTGCCCTTGCCCTGCTCGTTGGTGAAGATCGCGACCGCGAGCGTCTGGCTGGGGATGGCGCCGATGAAGAACGCCGACTGCGCGGTGTTCGTGGTGCCGGTCTTGGCGATGATCTCCTGGCCGTTGCTCATCGCGGCGTTCGGCGCGGTTCCGTAGGAGGCGGTGTCCGCGGACATCGCGTACTGGACCTCGCTGGCCTCGTCGGCGTTCAGCTGCGGGTTCGCGTTGAACACCAGGTCGGTCTGGACGTTGAGCGGGGTCTGCACGCCGTTCCTGGTAATCGAGGTGATCACGTGGGCCTGGTGGTACATCCCGTTGTCGTCGATGGTCGCCAGCATCGTGGCCTGCTCGGTCACGGTCAGCGACGCCTGGCCGAGCGCGACGCCCGACTGGTTGCGCATATTCTGCAGCCCGGAGTCGATGGTGTCCACGCCGAGCGAGTTCGCGAAGGCGATGATGTTCTCGCCGTTCGGGCCGGCCACCACGTGCCACAGGTCCGCGTACGCGGTGTTGATCGACTCCGCCATCGCCATCTGCGGCGTGTACTGCCCGTTCTCGCCGGTGTCGTCGTTGGCCAGTGGGTAATAGCCGGAGGTCTGGCAGTACAGCAGGCCGCTGGCGGTGAACTTCGCCGCGACCGGGTACGCCGTCGGCGAGCTGTCCAGCGGGATGCAGAGGTTGTCGTAGCCGTCGAGCGTGCTCGTCTGCACGTTCATGCCCTGCTTGACGGCCAGCGCCAGGATGTAGGGCTTGAACGAGGAGCCGACCTGCTCGCGGTTGTAGACCGCCATGTTGACTTCGCAGTCGATCTTCTTGCATTCCGCGGCGGTGATCGTCTTCCCGATCCCGTTGTACTTGTACCCGGGGAACCCTGGGCCGGGGTAGAGCGCCTCGATCTCCCCGTTCTTCGGATTCTCCAGCACCGCGCCGACGTGCATGTAGTACTGCATCGGGTCGGCGCTGGCGTCGATCGTCGCCTCGTTCTGGATGACCGCGTCGTAGATCTGCTGCATCTGCGCGTCGTCGATGCTGGTGCGGATCGTGTAGCCGCCGTCGTCGATCTGCGACTGGCTGAAGTGGTAGACGTCCTCGAGTTCGTTCTTGACCATGTCCATGATGTAGGGGTCCCAGACGTCCTTGCCGAAGCTCTGCGGGACGTGGTCGCCCATCGTCGGGAACTTCATCGCGGCGGCCTGCTGGGCCGTCAGGTCGCCCATCTGCACCATGCCGTTGAGCACGTAGTGCCAGCGCGCCACGAGCTGGGCGCGGTACTGCTGCAGCGGGTAGGTGCTCGGCTGCTGGATGATGGCGGCGATCACCGCGGCCTGCGCCGTGGTCAGCTTCGCCTTCAGGTCCTGCGGCGGGATGTCGAAGTAGGTCTGCGCCGCCGCGGCGACGCCGTAGGCGCCGTCACCGAGGAAGATCGTGTTCAGGTAGTTGTCGAGGATCCACTGCTTGGATTTCTCCTTGCCCACCTTGAGCGAGACGAAGATCTCCTTGAACTTGCGGCTGAGCGTCTGCTGGGTGCCGATGCCGACGTAGTAGTTCCTGACGAACTCCTGGGTGATGGTGGAGCCGCCCTGCAGCGAGCCGTCGCCCCCCATGATGTCCTCGTAGGAGGCCCGGGCGATGCCCTCGAGCGAGATGCCGCCCTCGTTGTAGAAGTTCCTGTCCTCGGCGGAGAGGACCGCGTCGATGAGGTTCTGCGGGATCTGGTTCAGCGACATCATCTGGCGGTTGGTGGTGCCGAACCTGCCGATCAGCGTGCCGTCGGCGGAGAGGACCACGGTCTGCGCGTAGCTGGTGGCCTCCATCGCCTCGGTGGGGACCGGGGTCTCCTCGTACAGCACGGCGATCACGATCGCGCCCAGCACGATGAACGCGCCGATGGTCGCGGCAAGCACGCCGACCGCCTTGCGCAGCGTCCAGTGCCGCCACCAGCTGCCCTTGACCTTGCCTCGGGGGCCGGCCGGGCCGCCAGGCCCGCCGGGACCGTTAGGCCCGCCCGGGCCGTTGGGCCCGCCGGGACCGGACCCGGGCCCGCGCCCGTGACGGCGGGGGCCGGGGCGTGGGCCGGGGCGGGAGCGGCCGCGGCGCGGCCCGTCGGGGAGCAGCGGAAGGTTGC
>JASHTQ010000001.1 GCA_030040475.1 Streptosporangiaceae bacterium | reverse complement strand
TGCGTGTCGGCCGGCGAGCACCTGCCGCAGTCGGTGTGGGATGAGTTCCGCGACGCCACCGGCCTGGCGATCATCGACGGCATCGGCTCGACCGAGATGCTGCACATCTTCATCGGCTCCGCCGACGAGGACATCAAGCCGGGTTCGACGGGGAAGGCGGTGCCCGGGTACCGCGCGAGGATCCAGGACGCCGAGGGGAACGAGGTGCCCGATGGCCAGCCGGGGCGGCTGGCCGTGCAGGGACCAACGGGCTGCCGCTACCTTGCCGACGAGCGGCAGCGGAACTACGTGCAGCACGGCTGGAACATCACAGGCGACACCTACGTCCGCGACGCCGAGGGCTACTTCTGGTTCCAGGCCCGCAGCGACGACATGATCATCTCGGCCGGTTACAACATCGCGGGTCCCGAGGTCGAGGAGGCGCTGCTCGGCCACCCGGACGTGGTCGAGGTCGCCGTCATAGGCGCGCCCGACCCGGGCCGCGGCATGATCGTGCAGGCGTACGTGGTACTTCGCGAGGGCCTGGCCGGCGACGAGGCCATGGTCGCCGCGCTGCAGGATTTCGCGAAGAAGTCCATCGCCCCGTACAAGTACCCGCGGGTGATCGAGTTCGTCGCCGAGCTGCCCAAGACGATCAGCGGCAAGACCCAGCGCTATCGCCTCCGCCAGCTAGCCGGAGAAAAGCTCCAAGCCACGCCCTGACTGGGCTCCGTTCGCTGCGCGCCTTGATGCCCCGAAAGCCCCGGCCCGCCCCCCGAAGCGCCCGGCCCGGCCCTCTAAGCCCTCGACCAGTTCCCAGAAGCCCCTCCACTCACACTAGCCCCTCCGTTACCGAGACGTACGGCGTGAATGCTACAGCCATGTATAGACAAGAATCTTGACTAACAAGAAACTTGTCGATATGGTCAACGGCATGTCGGACGTTCACGGGTCCGAGGGTGACATGCCGAACTCCGGAGGCCGGGGTGGCGTGACGGACCTGGGCCGGAGCAGGTATGCCACGCCCGCGCTGATGAGATCCGCCCGCGGTGTATACGCCCAGGCGATCAGGGCGCAGCTGCAGCTCATCGGCATCGGCGATCTGCCCGCGAACGGGGCCTTCATCCTGGCGGGGATCGACACCTCGGGAGGGCCGCGGCAGGATCTGCCCGCCGAGCTCGGCGTAACCAAGCAGGCCGTCAGTCAGGTGATCGACAACCTGGTCAACCGGGGCTACCTCACCAGGAATCCCGACCCAGGCGACCGCCGCCGGGTGATCCTTGAGCTGACCGACCTGGGCCAGGAGGTCGTCGATGCCGTGCAATCCGGTATCGAGGCGGTGGATCGCCGGCTCGCGGAGCGTGTGTCATCCGAACAGGTCGACGCGATGCGTTCGGCGCTTATCGCCTTGACCCAGATCAAGGGCGCGGCCATCGTCACCGGAGAAGGCCGGCGGCCGCCGGCCCGCCAGTTCGGCCGGCTGAGTCCCGTGTTCCCCGTGCGTGACCTCGGCGTGGCGCTGGCTCACTACGCGTCGCTCGGCTTCCAGACGGCGGCCTATCACGGCGGCGGTCAGTACGGCTTTGCGGCCCGCGACGGCGTGCGACTGCACCTCGCAACGGCCGACGGCCCGAACACGCATCCGGCGACGGCCTACCTTTCCGTGCGCGACGCCGACGCGCTTTACCTGGAGTGGAGCCGACCCGGACTGGCCGGGCGGACGTATCAGGTCTACCCGACTGCCTACAACATGCGCGAGGGCTCACATGTCGACCCAGACGAGAACGTCATCCGGTTCGGTTCACCCGTGCCCGAGTGAACCTAGGGGCGGCCGGTCTTCCCGGCCGCATCCGGTCAAGTCCGCGCTCGCCGTCGCCGCCGTGGCGGCCACGCTGTCCGGCTGCGGGGCGGCAGGCAGCACCGCGACCACGGCCAGCACCCCGACAGCGGCCAGCGCCTCCCCGTCTGCTGCCGGCGCCTCTGGCTCGGCCGTGCTTCCCCGCGATGTGGTGGCCGCACCGGTCAGGATCGCGGATACCGCGGCAGGGGCGGTGGGCTATCGAGAGGTCGGCACGGGAAGCCCGATCCTGCTCGTGATGGGACTCAGCGGATCAATCGACGACTGGCAGCCGGACTTCGTCGCCAGCCTGGCCGCGGACCACACGGTCGTGGTGTTCGATAACGCCGGTGTCGGGCGGACCGCTCCGCTGGCGTCCCCGCTCAGCATCACCGAGATGGCCGATCAGGCCAGTGCCCTGATATCGGCACTCCGGCTTGGCAGGACCGCGGTCCTCGGCTGGTCCATGGGCGGCATGATCGCCCAGGCGCTGGCCGTGCTTCACCCCGCCCAGGTCTCCAGGCTGATCCTGGCCGCGACCCAGCCGGGGACCGGGAAGGCGCTGCCCATTCCCGCCGCGGCAGCCGCCGCCGTGGCAAGCCCCAACCCGGCCGTCGTCCTTTCCGTGCTGTTCCCGCCCGGCCAGGCCGCGGCTGCCCGGACATACGCGATCGGCATCCTGCGCTACCCGGGCTTTTACCAGGCCTCGCCGACCGTCGTCGCAGCCCAGGGGCAGGCGGTCAGGCAGTGGATGGCGGGGCAGGATCGCGCCGGGCGAGAGTTCGGCGATATCAGGATCCCCGTGCTTGTCGCCGACGGGACGCTGGATGCGCTCGACCCGGTGGCCAACGACCGCGCCCTCGCCGAAGCCGTGCCGGGGGCGAAGCTGATCCTCTACCCGGGGGCCGGCCATGCCTTCTTGTTCCAGGACTCGGCGAGCTTCCTGCCCGCCGTGGAGCGATTCCTCGGCTAGCCGCCCTCGATCGTGCGCAGCTTGGCGAGGTTCGGGGCACCGCCGTGGACCACGCCGGCGGGATCGAGGGGATCATCTCCGCAGACCGGGCAGTCGTCCGCGCCCATCGTGACCAGCCAGGCGCTCTGGTAAGCGTACTGGCCGGGCAGGCCGTCGAACAGGTCGCCGAAGGCGCTGTAGCGGGGAACAGTCGAGATGATCAGGTAGTTGTAGCCGCGCTCGAGCGCGCCCATGATGAAGTCGCGCAGCGGTACGTCCGGGCCCTCCTCGACAACCTCGAGGAGGCCCAGGGCGATCTTCACCGAAGCGGTGACGATGTGCAGGATGTCCGCGCCGAGGGCCGGCTCGGCGGCGAGCCTGCCGGTGCCGTAGTCCAGTTGCCTGATGGTGGCGTCGTTGCCGTGCCGTGAGGCCGTCGCGCAGCGGTAGCAGCGGGTGACGCCGGGCACGGTGAAGATGACCTCCCCGCCGTGGCCTCCGGCGTACACGCCCGCGAAGACCGCCGGGATCTTGCGGTGGAAGGCGAAGTGGTTCAGCGCGCGCTGGGCGGCGGGGTCATCGGTCGCGCCGATGACCAGGTCGGCCTGGCTGACGATCTCGTCCAGGTCGGCGGCGGGAATGTCCTGCACCGGCGTCGCGACGAGCCGGCAGTCGACCAGCGGGTTGATCTCCCGCAGTCGGCGCTGCAGGGCCTCCGTCTTCGCGCTGCCGACGTCGCCCAGGGTGTAGACGGCGCGCGAGATGTTGGCGGGCTCGACGGACTCGGGATCGATCAGGACCAGCCGCTCGATGCCGCTGCGCACCAGGGCCTCGGCGGTCTGCGAGCCGCCCGACCCGAGGCCGGAGATGACGACGCACTTGGACCGCAGGCTGCCGGAAAGGACCGGCCCGAGCCGTTCCCTGATCGCATCACGGGCGGCCGTCTGCTCGCCCCCTTCACCGGTCGCCGCGCCGTTCTGCTCAGTCATCGGCCTGGCCGATGCCGTGGACGGCCGCGAGGTCGGCCACCGCGTGATCGTCCGTGATCGCCTCGGGAACGGCTTCGGCCCCGCTGCCCGTGGCGGCCGCGGGTCGCGCCGCAGCCCGGCGCCGCCAGCTTCTCGGGTCAAGCACCCGCTTGATCCGCTGCAGCAGTCCGCCGAACCAGCCCGGGGTGCCCGGCTCGATATCCCGGGCATGATCGGATTCCGGCTCGGCCGCGTCGGCGGCTAGGACGGCCTCCTCGGCCTCGGCCTCGGCCTCGGGCTCGGGCTCGGGCTCGGCGATCTCGGCGCCGGGCTCTACGTCTCCCGCGTCAGGTTCGGCTTCCTCGACGGCTACCTCGGCGTAAGCCTCGACCTCCTCGGCTTGGGGCTCGGCCTCATCGACGGCCAGGGCGGCAAGCTCGCTGCCAGGCCCGGTCTCCTCCACGTTCCAGGGCTCGGGCAACTCGGCTCCGGGTTCGGGCTTGGCCGGTGCGGATCCGGGCTCGGCCAGCTCGGGCTCGGCCAGCTCGGGCTCGGGCTTGGGTTTCTCGGCGGTTAGGGCGGCTTGGCCGGCGGCCAGGGCAGCTTGGGCGGCGGCCAGGGCAGCTTGGCCGGCGGCTAGGGCAGCTTGGCCGGCGGCCAGCGCGGCTTGTCCGGCGGTTAGGGCGGCCAGGGCGGCGTGCGGAGGACCGGGGGCTTCGCCCGCGGCCAGGAGCGCGGCTAGGAGCCTGGTCTCGTCGGATGTCTCCAGGTCCCAGGCCAGCCGCAGGCCCTGCGACGCGGGGGAATCGTCGTTCCAGTGCAGGCCGAGCCGGGGTTCGTCGAGGTCACCTTGCACGTCCGGCCGACGGGCGGCGATGACCACCGGCGGGGTGAACGGGTAGGCGGGCCCGACCAGCACCTGGAGGTCGTAGCCTTCGCAGCCGACGACGCCGGCGACGTAGATCTGCCCCTCGATGTCGGTGACGAACGGCGGCTCCGCGGTGCCGCCAAGGGCGCTCGCCAGGCCTTCCAGATCACGCGAGATCTTCAGCACGTGCGGCTCGGCGGGCTCGACCGCGACGCCGGCCGGGGCGTCGGGCCTGCGTTCGGCGATGTAGACGGACATCGTCCCCGACGGCAGGGGGACGTCGTGCTCGCGGCGCAGCCGCGTCCCGGCGGTCACGATCGGCGCCACCAGGCGTCCGAGCCACGGGGCACCCTCCAGGCTGTCTTCGTACGCGTGGTGATCGCCCTGGGAGGGCCGGCCCATGTTGCCGGGATGGGAGTGCAGCATCCCCTTGAGCTCGATCTGCCGGTCGGCGCTCTCCCTGGCCCGGACCCGGTCCGCCAGCGAGCGGGACGGCGTGTAGGTCACGCCGGACGTCCTGGCCTCGGGGTCGAAGATGAACTCGGTGACGAGCGGCTGCCCGACGGGCCCGAGCAGGGCGCCGCCACGCTCCGGCGGGAACCTGGCGATGTGCTCCTCGATCTGGTCGAGCACAATGTCCAAAAATGCCACATACCGGTACATAACAGATAAGACCGCCTGTCTCTGGGCCGCCGCCGACATGATCGTGGGTCGTTACTTCCCTCATGAGGGCAGTAACGACCCACGATGATGCATTTTCGGCTACTCGGTGCTGAACTGGAAGCCGTAGCCGCGCTGGAAGCAGCTGGCGCCGCGGGTCCACAGCACGCTGCGCGCGTACGCGCGCTCCATCTCCGGGTAGCCGCCGCCGCTGCGCAGGCACAGGGTCCCGTCGGAGAACAGGTGGCAGCCGTGCGCGCTGACGTGGCCGGCCAGGGCGGGCGAGATCAGCGAGACCCGGTACTGGCCCGTCGACGGGTCATACCACAGGAAGAGCTGGTAGTCGTCGCCGAACTCGTTGGTGACCGTGTACACCCAGCCGTCGTAGGTCCCGTCGGTCGCGTAGACCGTGCCGGCCGGCATCTTGTCACGGACGATCCGCTTCTCGGCCTCCAGCCGCATCGCGCCGTCCAGGTAGAAGGTCTCCTGGGTGATCCTCGACAGCCTGGTGTCGGCGGGGTTGACGACCGTGCCGGAGAGGATGTCGCCCTCGGGGCTGGCGTAGAGCTGCTCGGCCGGCTGGCTCGGATCCGGCACCGCAAGCTGCTGGTTGCGGCGGACGGTCTCCGCGATCTTGTTGAGATCTGGCGCCATGATCTTCTCCCATCCCCGTTGCTCTGCTCGTCCATTCCAACCGTAGCGCGGCGGATTGCCTGAACCGGGCTGGACTCGCGCCAGCTATTCGAACTGGCGGGTGGCCAGCGCCGGCCGCAGGAGTATCTCCAGCGATTTCCGCTGGCGTTTCGCCAGCGGTGGCGCCAGCGACGGCTAACGGGTTATTCGGCGGCATGAGCTGGTGGCGGATGCCGAAGGAGATCAGCCAGTCCTGGTAGTCCCGGCCCAGCCGCTTGCAGAAGTCCGACGCGCCCTGGGCGCGCTCGTCGCCATCGTCGCCGTCGTCCCTGACGACGAAGGCGATGTTGGCGTAGGAGTTCATGATGTCGCGCTGCGCGTAGCGCAGCATGCTGGCGATATCGGCGGATCGCATGGACGCGCCCGGCAGGCCGAGCGCGACCATCATCCGCTTGTGGATCCTGGCGAAGGTGCCGGGGCGGTTCCGCGCGCCGGGTGCGCGCATCGCCCGGACCAGGCGGAGGGCCTCCTCGGCCGGGGCCGGAGGACCGATGATGGCGGTGTCCCGGGTCAGCGCGACGGCCCGGCGGGCGATCTCGTCCCACCTCGACTCGATGCTGACGCCGCCGCCCGGCTTGCCGCCGCCGGACTTGGGGGCGGCGCCCGGCCCGGCCGACCGGGACAGCGACGAGTCCTCCTCGAGAACGAGCGTCCCGTGCCCGCATATCTCGCGGAATTCCGCGGTAAAGGCGTGATGCGAGAGCCGGAACAGCGGGCCGTTCTCACGAATCGAGATAACGAACCGCGGCATCCGGCAGCTATCGCGGAGCGTCTGCAGGATCGCGGCGGGATCGTAATCCAGGCCGGGCATATAGGCGACCAGGATGACGACCGCGTTCAGCCGCACGCCCTTGTTCTTGTCCGCCCACTCGGCGGCCTCCTGGCCGGATCCCAGGTGCTCGACGAGCGTATCGGTGTCGCAGTACGAGTCGACGTCGAATCCCTCCGGCCGCAGGTAGGAGACCCAGACGATCCGCGTCGGCCCGCCGCGCAGGCCCGAGTGATTCCCCGCCGTCACACTCACCTGCCGCTAGCCCTCCCGTACGCATCCTCGCTCTCGGCTAGATTACGACCCGGCAGGAGCCACGATCGTGGAAGTGGGACCACCGTTCGTTCGGAAAAATATTTTTTTTAAGAATCATCCCGAACGGAAGGTGGTGCGTGGCCCGGGCAAGCGGTACCTAGCCGCTGGGTCTGGGGGTGGTGCAGGCGATCTGCGGGTCCAGGCCGATGTAGTTCAGCGGGCCGGCGACGATCGTCAGCGCGACCGTCGCGCCCTGGGTGCAGCCGAAGTTGGACTGGCTGAAGTAGCCGCGCTGGCCGGCCGCGGCGGCGCCGATGAGGATCCAGATGAAAACGATCAGCGTCCCCTTGCTCATGTCTCCTCCGCCGACCCAACGCTGAGCATGTTGTGATAGTAGCCTCCATACCCCGTTTTGCCTGATTCGCCGCGCCGTCAGCCGCGGTGCAGGAAAGCGCGGACCGCGGCCTTGCAGGGCTCGCGGTCGTAGCTGGCGACGTACGCGCCGGCCATCCGCACCGGGTCGCCGAAGAAGTAGTACTCGTACAGCGCCTGGCGGCCGGAGAACGCGGAGATGCAGGTGTCCCAGACCAGCCGGAACAGCCTGACCCGGTCGGCGCCGCCGAGCGTGGCGGCCTGCAGGTAGGTCTCGATGTCGCCGGCCGCGGACCCGGTGACGTCCGCGTAGGTCGGCGTGGCCATCAGCCCGGAGGCGCCGAGCTTGCGCAGGATCTCGGGGAACCGCTGGTAGAGCCTCGGATACAGGTTGCGGGCCGTGTTCAGCGGCGGCCAGGCCGGGGTGAGCACGCCGAACGCGTTCGGCGCGGCGTCGGCCTCGGCGGCCCTGCCAAGCGCGCGCAGCGTCTCCAGCGTGGTGATGACCTCGGCCACGTCGGCCTGGACGTGCTGGAACTGCTCGATGCCGATCGCCTCGGTGAGCAGGCTGACCAGGCCGAGGATGTACTCGGTCTTGGCCGTGGTGCGGGCCAGCACCTGGTGGGTCATGTGCACGACGGCCGAGGTGTGCGAGTAGAACCCGTTGCACAGGTCCGGGTCGCCGA
>JASHTQ010000424.1 GCA_030040475.1 Streptosporangiaceae bacterium | reverse complement strand
CCCGGCGTCCAGGAGTCGCGGTCGCCGCCGTGATTGATCACGCGCTGGCGCCCGGCAAGGTGGACCAGGTGCGCCCACGTCTCGCTGACGGCGCTGTGCCGCGCCGCCCCGCGGGTCTGCTCCCACCCGCGCGACCAGGTCAGCGCCTCGGAGACGGCCCACGTCGACAAGCCCGGATCGGACGCGACGGCGTGCTCGATCTCCGCAAGCCTGGTCCGGTGGTGCCCGAGCAGCGTCTCGATGCGATCGCCCAGATCGGCGAACCGGTACTCGTGTGCCGGCAGCGCCTCGGCCGGGCTGTACCCGGCCAGCGCGCGCAGCGAGGCCTGGTAGTCGCCGAGCGGGTCGCCCTCGGTTCCCGGCGGGAGCCCGATGTGCGGCGTGATCCGCGGCAGCACGTGGTCGCCGGTCAGCAGCACCTCCTGCCGCTCGTCGTAGAAGCACAGGTGACCGGGCGTGTGCCCGGGCGTCCACACGGCCCGCAGGCTGCTGGCTGCGCCGAGCGGCAGACTGCCGTGCTCGACGTCGAAGTCCGCACGCGCCAGCCGCGCGTGAAACGCGACCGCACCCGACATCAGCTCGGTGATCTCGGCGCGCTGGTCCTCCGGTGCCCCGCGGGCGCGCAGCCAGCCGGAGAGCCGCTCCCGCCACGGCTGCGGCTCGGTTTGGTGCAGCAGCGTGGCGGACTCGGCCGGGTGCATGCCGACCAGGGCGCCCGAGGCCTCGCGTACCCGCCCCGCCATCCCGAGATGGTCGGCGTGCGCGTGCGTGACCAGCACGTACCTGACCTCGGCGATGTCGTGCCCGGCGAGCCTGATGCCGTCGACCAGCGCCGTCCAGCCCTCCTCGGTCGGCCATCCCGTGTCGATGAGCGCCAGCCCGGACCGCCCGCTGACCAGGTAAGAAAGCGTGTACCGCAGCCCGCTGCGCGGCCATGCCACCGGAATCGACCACAGCCCAGGCCGGACCTCCTCCACCGGCGGCAGCAAGTTCTCCAGCCACGCATAACGCTGCGCCGCCCCGACCCCGCCGCGACCCGCATCCGCAGGCCCCGCCCCGGCCCCGCCGCGACCCGCGTCCGGCGGTTTCAGGCCGACGCAGGCGTTCCCCTGCCCGCCGCTCCCGTGCCCCGCGTCCGGCTGCGCCGCCATCTAGCTACCCGAAGCCCCTTCACGACGTAGCGCCGTTGACCTAGCCCAGTTCCACGGGCTAGCGTGACCTATAAGTCGACGCTTGTCAAATAGTCAATGAGTGCCTGATGCCGAGGAGAACCGATGGCGAAGTCGATGTTCATAGCGTGGTCCAGCCCGGTCGACGATGCGAGCGACGGCGAGTTCAACGCCTGGTACGAGGGAACGCACGTGCCCCAGGTACGCGCCGCGATCCCGGCCATCACGTCGGTCCACCGCTACCGGGTCGCCGACGTTCCCGGGGTCGGCGCCGCGCCCGCCCATCGTTATCTCGCGGTCTACGAGATGGACACCGACGACGTGGCCGGCGCGATGGCCTCGCTCGGCGCCGCCGGGGCCGAGGGCCGCCTGGACATGACGACCGCCATGGACGTCACCACCAACCCCCCCGTCCTGCAGTGGTTCCAGGCCGTCACCGGCTAGCCACTCACGTCCGGTAGGTAGTGAACGCTACAACGCATACCGGTTTCGGTACCCAACGCCACATTCACTACCTCCACGGCGCCGCCCGGACCTGGTTCAGGGGCTGCTCACGCCGGTTCCCCGGTAGCCCCGGCCTGCCAGCACGTCCTCTACCGTCATGCCCTGCCGGCCGGCCCGTCCCTGCGCCGCCTGCCGCCGCATCAGCTGCAGCAGCACGCCGCCCGCGCGGCGCGGATGGACGAACATCTGGAACCACTCCTGGTCGGCGCCGAACGGCTGGTAACCCCGGGCGGCGAACCGCTCGAACGCGGCCTGCACGTCATCGACCAGGAAGGTCAGGTGGTGCATCCCGCCCTCGGGCCGGCGGGCGAGGAAGCTGTCAAGGAACGCCGACCCTGGCAGCGGCTCGATCAGCTCCAGGCACCAGACCCCGCTCAGCTCGAGCCGGACCGCACGCCAGCCGACCGCCGGATTGTCCGCGCCGACGACGAACTTCCCGCCCAGCGCGTCGCGCCACAGCGGCAGCATGTCCCTGATCCGGCGCCCGGCGATCGCCACGTGGTCGAAGGTCGCGCCGAGATCGCCGGCCAGGCCGGCCTCCCCGGCACCGAGCCCGGCATCCAGCCCGGCCCCCCGCAGGTGAGCGTCCATCCCTGATAACTCGCCCTCGACGTAGCCGACAAGCCGCCTGCCGAACATTACCGAGACCGTGTACTCGCCGTGCTGCACGGCCAGCCCGTACAGGTCGGGCGTCGGCCCGACCGTCCAGCCGTGCAGGTCGACCTCCCACGTCGCGAACTTCGCCAGGCGCCCGGCCCGCTCGGCCGCCCCGTCGTAGAAGCCGTCCTGGTCGTTGAGGTCAAGCTCGAGCTGCAGCTCGAGATCGTCGCTGGCCCGTAGCTGCTCGAGCCGCCGCTCGATCGCGATCAGGACCGGGGCGAGGGCAAGCTCTGCCGGTGAATGGGGGAGTGGCGTGGACATGCTAGTTCCGCTCCTCCCGCCAGCCGGCCTTGAAGGAGGCCAGGCTCTCGTCGGAAAAGCCCCACGGCGACCGGGTGGTCGCCCCGCCGTCCACCACCAGCGTCTGCCCGGTCACCCGGGCCGCCAGCGAGGAGGAAAGGAACAGCGCGCCGTTCGCGATGTCCATCGGCCGCGGCGGGGCAAGCGAGTTGACCACGTCTTGGCCGAACGGCACGTCAGGCTTGTCCCACACACCGCCGCCCACGTTGCCGGGCGCGACGCAGTTAACCCGGATACCGTACCTGCCGAACTCATCCGAATACGTCTTCACCAGCGAGATTATGCCCGCCTTGGCCGCACCGTAGGCGACATGGAACCGCGAGGAGGAAAAGCCGTCGACCGACGTGACCGCGGTGATCGCGCCGCCGGTGCCCTGCTCGACCATGTGCGGCAGGACCGCCTTGCACACGAAGAAGAACTGCTTGAGGTTCTTCGTCATCTGGTAGTCCCAGTCCTGCTCGGTCTGCTGGTCGGAGGGGGCGAAGATGGCCTCCCCGACGACATCGACAAGCACGTCGACCCCGCCGAGCCCGGCCACCGCCTCGTCGATGATCCGCTTTGCCTCGCCCTCGGTGCGGACGTCCCCGACCACCGCGAACGCCTTCCCCCCGGCCTGCTGGATCTCCGCCACGATCTCACCGGCCCGCCCCTCGTCCATGTCGACGCAGGCGACCGTGGCGCCCGCGGCGGCCAGCCGGAGCGCGCTGCCGCGGCCGTGACCGGCCCGGTAGGGAATGAAGCCCGCCCCGACGACGATGGCCCGTGCCCCGTCCAGCCCAAAATCGATCATGCGCTCGCCCCTCCCGGCCAGGAATCCTTCCTTAGATATCCATACAACTATAGAACGGACGCCCCGGCCGCGGATAGCCTGACCCCAAATCAGCCGATGGATCCGAGCCCGGGCCACCGAGCCCGGGCCACCGAGCCCGGCCCACCGAGCCGGGCAGAGCAAGGGAGAGCGGCCATGCCCGTCATCGCCATCGTCGGCGCCGGCCCGGGCCTCGGATTGTCGATCGCGCGCCGCTTCGGCCGCGAGGGCTTCGCGGTCGCGCTGGTCTCACGTTCCGCGGCCAACCTCGACCGCCTGTCCGCCGAACTGGCCACAAGCGGCATCCAGGCCGCCGGCTTCGCCGCCGACGTGCGAGATCGCCCCACCGTAATCAAGGCGCTGGACGCCGCCGCCGACCGGCTCGGCCCGGTCGACGTGCTGGAATACTCCCCGGCCTCGCACGGTGCGCCGCCAAGCCCCGCAGCCATGACCGACGTCCTGCACGTGACCGCCGAGAACGTGCAGCCCCAGGTGGAGTTCTACGTCTACGGCGCGATCGCCGCCGTCCAGGCCGTCCTGCCCGGAATGCTCGATCGCGGCCGCGGCACCCTGCTGTTCACCACGGGCGCGTCCTCCGCCGTGACGATGCCGTCGATGGGCAACGTCGGCATCGCCGGAGCAGGCCTGCGCAACTACGCGCTGGCCCTGAACGCCGCCCTGGCCGGCCGCGGCGTCTACGCCGCGCACGTGCCGCTGGCCGTCTACATCGGCTCGGGCGGCCCGGCAACGCACCCCGACACGATCGCCGAACTCTACTGGGACCTGTACCTGACCCGCGACCAGCCAGAGCGGCTGTACTCCGCACCGTGAGCCCGGCTGGCCCAGGATGCCCAAGATCCGCCCGCCCCGGCTGATCGAGCCTTTCTGGCCGAACGGATCGTGGTTCCCCCGTCCTTAGATGATCTTCTCGCTGCGGGGCGCGGACCATTGACGGTAACGTAAAGATTCGATAATTCTATAAGTAACCTTGTGCCGAGCTGAGGAGAGGTCATGGAGCTGCAGCTCACCCCGGCGCAGAACCAGTGGCGTGAGGAGGTCAGGGACTTCCTCGACACCGAGCTGCCGCCCCAGTGGGAGAAGTCGACCGAGTGGTGCGAGGACGAGGAGTTCTGGGATTTCGCCGTCGCCTTCACCAGGAAGGTCTCGGCCAAGGGCTGGATCGGCCTGACCTGGCCGGAGGAGTACGGCGGGCTCGCCAGGCCGCCCATCGACCAGCTGATCTACTCCGAGGAGTTCACCTACCGCGACGCGCCCGTGGTCAACGCGATCGGCTGGGGGCTGGCCGCCGGGGCGCTGCTGCGCGGCGGTACCGAGGCGCAGAAGCAGAAGTTCCTGCCGCCGATCCAGCGCACCGACGTGCTCTGGGCCGAGGGCTACACCGAACCCGAGGCCGGCTCCGACCTGGCCTCGCTGACCACCCGGGCGGTCCGCGACGGGGACGAGTGGGTGATCAGCGGGCAGAAGACGTTCACCACCTGGGGCACCCACGCGGACATGCTCTACTGCGCGGCGCGCACCGACCCAGAGGCGCCCAGGCACCGCGGCATCTCCATCTTCGGGCTGCCGATTCGCCAGCCAGGCGTCTCGTTCGGCCCGCTGTTCAACATCGGCGGCGGCCGGCAGAATCACACCTTCCTCGACGGCGCCCGCGTGCCGCACGAGAACATGATCGGCCAGGAGGGCCGCGGCTGGGACCTGATCATGGGCGGGTTCTACGGCGGGAACATCGGCGCCGCCTACATGGACGCCCAGCAGAAGCTGGACAAGATCGTGGCCTACTGCAAGACGGCACGGCGCAACGGCAAGCTGCTCATCGACGACGCGGTGGTCCGCGACCAGCTGGCCGAGATGGACCTGCTCGTGCAGGCGGAACGACTGCTGACCTACGAGTCCCTGTCGAACATCCAGAGCGGGCGCCCGCCCGCGTTCGCCGGCGCGATCGGGACCGTGGTCAGCAAGGAGTCGATGACCCGGTTCGCCGAGCTCACCAACCTCATCGTCGGCCGGGTAGGCCAGCTGGCCCTCGGGTCCCGCTGGACCCCGATCGACGTCGCCAACGGCGGCCCCGAGGCCTGGTTCAGGACCTCGATCCGCAACCACGCGGGCGGTACCCCGCAGGTCAAGCGGATGGTGCTGGCCACCCGCGGCCTCGGGCTCCCGCGATAGGAGACAGCGGCAAATGGACATCGATCTCGAGCAGCACCAAGTCGACCTCGCCGACACCGCGCGCCGCTTCTTCGAGGCCCGCAGCACGATCGGCGCGATCCGCGGCTGGGAGGCCTCCGAGCGCGGATTCGCTCCGGAGCTGTGGGCGGAGATGGCCGACCTCGGCTGGCTCAGGCTCGGCCACCCGGAGGACGTGGGCGGCGTCGGCGGCGGCACGGGCGAGCTCACCGTCATCTACCAGGCCATGGGCCGCACCCTGGCGCCGGTCCCGCACCTGGAGTCGGCCGTGATCGGCGCCGGCGTCCTGGCGGCCGCCGCTACCCCAGTCGCCCGAGACCTGCTCGAACCCGTCCTGGCCGGCACGAGCATCGTCACCCCGGCGCTCGCCGAAGACGACGCCGGCTTCGGCCCGGAGTCCATCGCGATGCCGGGCACGCTCGAGGCGGACGGCGCGCTGCGAGTGAACGGCAGCAAGATCCTCGTCGGCTACGCCAACTCCGCCAGCCACCTGATCGTCGCCGCGCGCACCGCGCCGCCATCGGCCGCCGCGTCCGGCATCACCCTCGCGCTCGTCGACGTCGCCGCGCCCGGCGTGGAGCTGACCAGGCTGCCCAACCTGGCCGGCTACCCCCTGTACGCCGTGACCACCGACAACGCGCGGATCCCGCCGGACGCGGTGCTCGGCCAGGTCCACCAAGGATGGGAGCTGCTCGAGCCGATCCTGGACCGGGCCGCGGTGCTGCGCGCCGCGCAGATCCAGGGCGCCGCCGAGCGCCTGCTCGAGCTGTCGGTGGACTACGCCGAGCGCCGGACGCAGTTCGGCCAGGCCATCGGGCGCTACCAGGCCGTGCAGTACCTGTGCTCGGACATCGCCATCAACGCCCACCTGACCGCGCTGATGGTCCGCTACGCGGCCGGCCTGCTCGACGTCGGCCTTCCGGCGGGCAAGGCGGCGTCGGAGGCCAAGGCGCAGGCCAGCATGACCGCCCGGCTCGCCCCAGAACGGGCGCACGCCGTGCACGCCGGCATCGCCTTCATCCTCGACTTCGACGTGCAGCTGTTCACCCGCCGCTGCCGCCACTGGGAGCTCGACATCGGCGACGAGCGCTACCACAGGGAGCGCATCACCGCCGCCCTCGCCGCCTGAAACACCACTACCCGAAGGAGATCCGATGGAGCGCCAGCGGCTCAAGACCGGCAAGTTCGGCCTCGGGACGATGATCCACTCGGTTCATAGGAGATGCCGGGCGATCCCCGGCTGCAGGCCAACTGGAGCTCGCACGTGAAGCAGTGGGAGCTGGTCCATCCGCTGGGCGTCAGGCGGCTCGGCTGGGTCACGCTCGGGGTCAGGGACCTCGACGACGCGGTGGCCAGGTACGTCGAGCTGTTCGAGGCCGAACGCGTGCACGCGGGAACCGATGACGCCGAGGGCGCCAGGTTCGAGATCCTGCACCTCGGCGACGCGCTGCTCCGGCTGGCGCAGCCGCTCGAGCCGGACACGCCGCTGGGCCAGCACGTGGCCAGGTGGGGCAACATGATCTACGGGATCACCCTGGTCGTCCGGGATCTCGACCAGGCCGACGGCTGGCTGAGGCGCAAATCGGTTCGCACCAGCAGGCTGACCCCCGAGCTGCTGGCGGCCGACGCCGCCGACACCTTCGGCGCGCCCTACTTCTTCACCGCCACCACGTTCGCCGCCGACCCGTTCGCCTGATCGGACCACGGTGACCGCGCCCCTTGACGGAGTCCGGGTCCTTGACCTGGGCGGTGAGCTGTCCGCGTACGGCACGAAGATCCTCGCCGACCTCGGCGCCGACGTGGTCAAGGTCGAGCCGAAAGGCGGCGACCGCCAGCGCCTGCGGCCGCCGTTCTCCGGCGGCACACCAGGCCCGGAATCGAGCCTGACCTTCGCCTACTACAACGCGAACAAGCGCGGCGT
>JASHTQ010000041.1 GCA_030040475.1 Streptosporangiaceae bacterium | reverse complement strand
GTATCGCCCTGGATGGTCAGCGTGCCGCCGCCCGCGGCGGTGCCGCCGTTGTTGGCCGGGTTAGACGAGCACGCGCTCGCGCCGGCCGCTATGACGGCCGCGGCGGCTACGCATACCGCCGCCGATCTCACGTGCGATAGGGGGTTCATCGGTCACTCCTCATCGGTGCCGGGCCCTGACGTGCCCGGCGGGAAAGCGGATCCGGGCCACGCCCGGCATCGGTAGGTCGGGCCGCGCCGCGATCCGAAACGACCGCAGCCAGCAGCCCCAGGTGAAGTTCGTCGTGGTCGCGTGGCGCCCGTGGATTCCGGTCGAGCCGCGCCCGAGTGCGCGGCCGTGGCCGTCGGGCCTCCTCGAGCCGCGCCCGCGCATGCCGCGCTCATCGGGCACTCGGACCAGGCCTGTGTCTGCCACACCCAGGCCCCGCTGCCCACCTGCCCCCGATGTATTCCCAATGGCAGTATTTATTCTGAATATATTTAGCTTGGCCGTATTTACGTAGGCCATCTTTACGCTGACCCTGCCAGCGTTCGGGCGGTCTGCCCGGCCCCTCATCCCCGCCTAGGGGCCTGCGGGTGGTCGGACCTGCCGCGGCAGCCGCAGCTCCGGCGGATGGCGACCTCGGTCGGCAGCACCACCGAGTGCATGGGCGCCGCCGGGTCGGAGATCCTGGTCAGCAGCGTCCGCACCGACTGCTCGCCGAGCTCGCGCATCGGCTGGCGGACGGTGGACAGGGCAGGTCGCGCGTGCCGGGCCGCGGCGATGTCGTCGAACCCGGTCACCGCGACGTCCGCGGGCACGCGCAGCCGCGCGGCCCGCAGCGCGCCAAGCGCCCCGATCGCCATCTCGTCGTTTCCGCACACGATCGCCCGTGGCCTGCGCCCGGAGGCAACCATCTCCGCCACGGCCTGCCTGCCGCCCGCCTCGGTGAATCCGCCGGTCGCGGCCGGCGCGGCGGGAGCGGGCAGTCCGGCCTGCTCCAGCGCCTCGCAGAAGCCGGCGAAGCGCTCGTCGGAGTCGGGCGAGTCCGGTGGGCCCGCAAGGAACGCCAGGTCGGTCAGGCCATGGACGCCGACCAGGTGCGCGGTGATCTCCCGACACCCGCTGCGGTTGTCGGCCCCGACGAAGTCGGGTCCGCCGCCGACGTAGTGGTTGGCCAGCACGACCACGGGCACACTGCGAGACAGCGCCGCGATGTCGTCCTCGGAAAGGCTGCGCGCCATCACGACCAGGCCGTCGGTCTTGCCCGCGACAGAGAACGCGAGCTGGCGCCCGGAGGCGCCCCGGGTCGCCGCGATCAGCACCGCGTCGCCGACCGAGGTAGCCGCGCGCTCCGCGCCGCGGATGACCTGGTCCACGTACAGCGGCGACTCCTCTTCGGCCGCACCGGATTGCCCCAGATCGGGAAAGAGCAGCCCCACCACCCCTGCCCGCCGCGATGCCAGCCCGCGGGCCGGCCCGCTAGGCACCCAGCCAAGCTCGGCCGCGATGGCGTGGACCCGTTCCCGGGTCGCCGCCGAGAAACCCTTCCCGTCGGCCATGACCCTGGACACCGTCGCCGTCGACACCCCGCTGCGCTTGGCAACCTCATAGATCGTCGACCGGTCGGCCACGTCCAGACCTCTGCACCTCAGCGAGTAAGCGGTTGCTCTGGTTAAGCGCTTACTCTGGTTAACCGCTTACGTAAGCACACAAGACCGCACATTGTCAAGACCCATGCATGGCTCCCACGGCCCGCCGCTGGCCGGTTTCGCCCGATCGGCGACTTCAAGCGCCGAGTCCGGCTCGGCATGAAGCTGAGCCGGACTGAATGGGCGCTGGGCCGGGCGCTGGGCGCGACGCGCCGGGCGCTAGGCGTCGCGGCGGAGCAGGACGACGGCGGTGACCGCGATGAGGGCGGCGGCGAGGACGACGAAGATGCCGAACTCGATGCCCTGGAAGGCCCAGAAACGGCTGGCGGGCTGGTAGGTGATGAACGCGCGGTAGTGGGACAGGGCCTGGACGCAGGCCGACGACGGGTTGCCGTTGGCCGCCGATGCGCAGGAGGCCGGCAGGATGTTCTGCGGTATGCCGTAAAGGTAGGGAATGTTGTTGAGCTGCGCGATCGGCTGCCCGTTCGGGCCGAGGACGCCCTGGGAGAGCGACCAGAAGGCCCCGGGCGGGGTGAAGCCGCGGGTCACGTTGTAGTACGTGGTGACCGGGCTAATGTAATGCGGGCGCAGCAGCAGCGTGACCAGCACGCGAACCCCGACGAACCCGGCCAGCGTGACGGCCAGCGCCGGCAGCGTACGGCGCAGGAACGCACCAGAGGCGATGCCAAGCGCCATCGCGAACAGCGAGTAGGCGACGGGGACGAGGCCGACGAGGTCGAACCGGCCGGGGTCGAACTGGTTGAGCTGCTCGGCGTTGGTCGGGCTTGACCACCAGCTCACCAGGATCGAGATCGCCGCGCCCCAGATGGCCGCGGCGAGCATCATCCACCCGATCTTGACCGAGAGCCAGCGCTTGCGGGTGACGCTCTGCATCCAGGCGAACTGCGTGGTGCCCGCTTCGACCTCGGCGGCTACCAGCGGCGCGCCCCAGAACAGGCCGACGACGAGCGGCGCCCAGCGTCGCGATGACCAGGAAGCCCACCACCCGGTTGCCCATGAACAGGCCGCCGAGCCGTTCGCAGCCGTGGCCTGCGGCGCAGCTCGTCGCCGCGTTGTGGAACTGAGCCGCCACCTGATCGCCGGTGATGACGATGACGACCGCGAAGGCGGCGAGCAGGGCGGCGCCCAGGATGTACTGAATGCGGTGCTGGCGCCAGACGAGCCAGGTCATTTCTGATCATCTCCAACCGAAGTGGAAGCGACGAGGGCGGGCGGGGCGTCCTCGCCCATGTAGGCGAGCACGATGTCTTCCAGGCTGACGTCGTTGACCTGGAAGGCCGGGTCGACGACGGGGCCGTTGAGCCGGACCAGCATGGTGGTCTGCCGCGCCGTGCGGGTGACCTGCACGACGTGGTGGTCCCGCTCGATGGCCGTGGTGTCCTTGCGCGGGCCGACCAGCAGCTTGTGCTCGGCGAGCACGTCATCGATGTCGCCGCACACCTGGACCCGGGACGAGGACAGTATGACGATGTGGTCGCAGACCCGTTCCATGTCCGTAACCAGGTGCGAGGACAGCATCACGGTGAGGCCGCCCATGGCCACCCCGTCTGTCAGGGTGCCCAGGAAGTTCCGCCTGGCCAGCGGGTCGAGCGCGGCGACCGGCTCGTCGAGCAGCAGCAGCCGCGGCCGCTTGGCGAGGATGAGGCTCAGCGCGACCTGCGCCCGCTGGCCTCCGGAGAGCTTGCCCACCGGCCGGTCAAGGGGAATATTCAGCGCGGCCAGTCGCTCCTGCACCGACGCGCTGTCCCAGCGCGGGTTCAGGTGCGCGCCCGCGCGGATGTGATCCTCGGCCGACAGCCTCCGGTACAGCGGGATCTCCTGGGCCAGGTAACCGATGTCGGCAAGGAAGGCCGGGTCCTGGCGCGGGACGCTGCCGTTGACGGTGACCTGCCCGGCGGTCGGCTTCGACAGGCCAGCCAGCAGCTTCAGCAGCGTCGTCTTGCCGGCGCCGTTCGGCCCGATCAGCGCGGAGATCCGCCCCTCGGGCACCGTGATCGTGCAGTCGTTCAGGGCGGCCATCTTGCCGTAGCACTTGGTCAGCCCCGTGGTGGTGATGGCGCCCGTGGTAGTGATAGGCGGAGTCATCTGATCTCCTCTTTGGCGCTCGTCTGCAACGTGGTGTGCAGCGGCGCCTTCTTGGACTCGTCCCCGAGTCGTCCCCGTGGTCGTGATGGCGGGAGTCATGCGATCTCCTCCTCCTCGGCGGTTGCCCGCAACGTGGTGTGTAGCAGCGCCTCCATGGACTCGTCGTCGAGACCGGCCTTGCGGGCCTCGCGCACCCAACTGGCCAGGCTGCGGCCCAGCCGCGAGTGCGTGCCGGGCGGCGGGCCCGGCGGGAGGCCCCGGACGAAGGTGCCGTGTCCGGCCCTGGCCTCGACCAGCCCTTCGCGCTCCAGGTCCCGGTAGGCCTTCAGCACGGTGTTCGGGTTGATCGCCGTCGCGGAGACCACCTCGCGCACCGTGGGCAGCTGGTCGCCCACCTTGAGCACGCCCATCCGGAGCGCCTGCTTGACCTG
>JASHTQ010000423.1 GCA_030040475.1 Streptosporangiaceae bacterium | reverse complement strand
TTGACATCATCAGGGAACTGCGCGACACGGTCCGCTACGTCGCCGACTTCGCCGGGCTGACCCCCGCCTCCCGGGACGACTTCTACCGCCGCGTCGTCCCGCTGATGAACCGCGCCGTGGTCGGCCCGCAGTACGAGCGGCACGCCGAACTGCTCGCGCTGATCGCGGCCGGCCTGCTCGAGGTCCCGCTGGGCCCGGCGCCGTGCATCGAAAGCGACGCCGGGCGCTGGACGCTCACCTCGACCCGCCTCGCCTCCCCGGCGCGCCGCGAGGCGGACTGGCTGGTCCCGGCGCAGGTCCCGCTGCCCGCCGTGCGGGACTCGGCGAGCCCGCTGCTGTCGGCGCTGGCCCGCAAGGGCTGCATCCGGCCCTCCCGGCCGGGCAGCGCGCTGGTGCCCGGCATCGACGTGGACCGCGACCAGCATCCGCTGGGCGCCGATGGCCGGCCGAACCCGCGGGTGTGGGTCCTCGGCCCGCTGTGCGAGGGCGCGACGTTCTACAACAACCTGGTCCCCTCGCCCGGCGTGTACTCCCGCCCGGTCGCCGACGCGCACCGCTGCGCCGCCGCGATGCTCGCCGACCGCACCTCGACCCGCGATCCGGCGGCGAGCCCGGTCTAGGGCTCGATGCCCTGGCCGGCGAGGTAGCTGGCCGCGGCCTTCTTCGACACCACCATGCACCACGCGTCGATGAGGATCTCCCGCAGCTCCGCGGGCTCGAGCACCGGCAGCCTGGCCCGGACCCAGTTGTACCGCTCGTCGCTGCGCAGCGGCATCATGAACTTGTCCGGCTCGCTGGCGACCAGCGCGACCCGCTCCTCCTTCGGGAAGCCGAACCCGATCCGCTCCTCGTCGGCGGACACCGAGGCGTACACCAGCCTGCCGACCCGGAACTTGGTGTGGTCCCTGATCAGGTGCTCGCTGGTGCGCGGCAGCGACATCGCGATCCGCCGCACGTCCTCCAGGCTGGCCATGGTGCAAGCCCTCCCGCGCCCGATCCGCATCCGTGATTCAAGAATTATGCCGAACGATCCGTGGTACCCGCGCCGGGTCCGCGGTCCTGTCCGCGGGTCACAGCCCGAGGACCCGCTCGGCGTTGGCGTGGAAGACCAGGTCCAGCACGGACTGGTCGTAGCCGAGCTCGTCCCATTCGCGCAGGATCCGCTCGTAGGGCAGGCTCGGGTAGTCGCTGCCGAACATGATCTTCTCCCGCAGCCTGCCCCTGATGTCGGTGCGCAGCGACGGCGGAAAGTACTTCGGCGCCCAGCCGGACAGCTCCCAGTAGACGTTGCCCTTGTGCAGCGCCACCGCGGTCATCTCGTCGGTCCACGGCCAGCCGGGGTGCGCCGCGACGATCGTCAGCGACGGGAAGCGCGCGGCGAGGTTGTCGACCGACAGCGGCCGGGCGTGCTCGAGCCTGGCGCCCATCCCGCCGGGCATCCCGGCGCCCATCCCGGTCGTCCCGACGTCGATCAGCACCGGCACCTTCAGCCCCGCGATCGTCTCGAACAGCGGGTTCAGCGCGGGCTCGTCGACCGCGAAATGCCCCATGATCGGGTGGAAGTGGAAGCCGAGCACGCGGTGCTCCTTGACCGCGGCGGTCGCCTCGGCGACCGCCGCCTCGCCCTTCAGCGGGTCCACCGCCCCCCAGGCCTGGATGAACGTGCCGGGGTGGCGGTCACGCAGCCCGGCCACGTAGTCGTTCCCGCACGGCGGTGCCCCGGTGACCGACTCGATGTCGAACGCGACGAGCACCGCCTGCACCCCGGCCGCGTCCATGTCGGCGACGACCTCGTCCTCGGTCCTGGCGACCCACGCCTTGCCCCAGTACTCCCCGAGCGCGGCCGGGTAGGGACCCTGGGACGTGATCCACTCCTGCGTCCCCGGATAGCAGTGCAGGTCGATGCGCCTCATCGGGCCTCGTCCGCCAGCACGGCCGCGAGCTCCTTCTTGGACACCTTGCCGAAGCCGGACAGCGGCAGCGAGTCGAAGAACTCCAGCCGCTCGGGCAGCTTGAACGTGGCGATCTCGAACTCACCCAGGAACGCGACCAGCTCGTCGAGGGTGAGCGACCGGCCGCGGCGCAGCACCAGGCAGGCGCACATCCGCTCGCCGAGTACCGGGTCCGGGTAGGGCACGCAGGCCACGTTGAGCACGGCCGGGTGGGCCAGGATGAGGTTCTCCACCTCCTCCGCGCTGATCTTCTCACCGCCCCTGTTGATGAGGTCCTTGACCCGGCCCTCGACCACGTAGTTGCCCGACGGCATCTTCCGCAGCAGGTCGCCCGAGCGGTAGAAGCCGTCCGGGGTGAACGCCCTCGCGTTGTGCTCCGGCGCCCGGAAGTAGCCGCGCAGCGTGTAGGGACCGCGCACGATCAGCTCGCCGGGCTCGCCGTCCGGCACCACGTTCCCGCCGGAGTCGACCAGGTACACCTCGTCGTCGGGCGACGCGGGCCTGCCGCAGGTCTCCCGGCGCACGTCGGGCGGGTCGGTCGGCCTGACGAACATGATCAGCCCCTCGGCCATGCCGAAGTTCTCCAGGATGAAGCAGCCGGGCAGGGCGCGCTCGGCGCGCAGCCGCACCTCGGGCTGCAGCCGCTGCCCGCCGCTCTGGATCACCTTCAGCGACGAGAGGTCATACTCGCCGATCGACGGGTCGTCGATCCACCTGATCAGCAGCGCGGGCACCAGGTGAACGTGCGTGACCCGGTGCCGCTGGATCAGCTCGAAGACGTCCCCGGGACGGGTGCTCGTGCCGAGCACCACGGTCCCGCCGGACAGCAGGAAGCCCTGCATGCCGGGGCAGCCGAGCGGCAGGTTGTGCTCGATCGGCAGCACGTCGAGCAGCACGTCGCCCGCGCCGATCTCGCACACCGCCGCCGCGATCCGCGAGTTGTACAGGTAGTCGTTGTGGCTGCGCGGGATCAGCTTGGGGATCCCCGTCGTGCCCCCGGACAGCAGGAACAGCGCCGGTTCCGCCGGGTCGACGCGGATCTCGTCCAGGTCCGCGCTCCCGGCGCGCGGCTGCGCCGCGAGCAGGTCCTCGAGCCGGGCGAAACGCTCGTCGGGGAGCTCGCCGTCGCCAGCCCCCTGGACGAGGCACAGGTCGATGTCGAGGTCGGCGGCCATCGCGGTGAAGTCGAAGCCGGCCGCGGTCGCGGGCACGGCCAGCGCCCTGGCGCCGGAGATCTCGGCGAACTGGGTGATCTCCCGTTTCCTGTGCCCGGGCAGCGCGAGCACCGGAACCGCGCCGATCCGCTGCAGCGCGAAGTACAGGTAGGCGAACATCGCCGTGTTCGGCAACTGCACGACGATCCGGTCCAGCGGCCGCAGGCCGAGGTCGAGCAGCACCCGTGCCAGGTGCGCGGAGCGCTCGTCGAGCTGCCGGTAGGTCACCGGGCCGCCGGAGTCCACCAGCGCCACCCGGCCGGAGTACGTGCGGAGCGCCTCGGTGAACCCGTCGAAAAGCGGCCGGTCCTGCCAGTACCCCTTCTCCCGGTACGCGGCCGCGAACTCGGCCGGGAACGGCGTCACCCCTTCGAGCATGCCGGGTTCTCCTGCCTCGTGGTCCTGGGCTTGACGGCGCCCGCGCGGAGCGCGGACAGCACCGCGGCGAGCACCATGAACCCCGTCAGCGCGTAGAACGAGGCGTGCAGGCCGGAGGTGAACGCGGCGGCGAGCGCGCCGTGCAGCGAGGTGCTGCCCACGAAGATGGCGAAGGCGAGGCCGCGGGAGATCGACCTGGAGGCGATGAGGATCGCCACCGCGAACGAGAACACCATGCCGACGTTGGCGAACGTCCGCAGCATGCCCGACGCGATGCCGAACGCCTCAGGCGGGGCCGCCTTCATGATCGCCGAGCTGTTCGCGGGGAAGAAGAAGCTGGCCCCGATGCCGTTGATCACGCTGGCCGCCACGACCACCCACAGCCCGGTGCCCATGCCGAGCTGGGCGTAGATGGCCAGCCCGCCCACCTGGATGGCCAGCCCCGCGGTCGCGGGCAGCACCGGCCCGCGCCGGTCAGCGAGCCGCCCCGCGTACGGGCCGACCACGGAGCCGAGCACGTACCCGGGGACCAGCAGCAGCGAGGCGTGGATCGGGGAAAGCCCGCGCGGTCCCTGCAGGTACATGATGACGAGGAAGAGCACCGCGAACGCGGCCAGGCCCTGGAACAGCGAGGCAAGCAGCGAGGCCGTCATCGTCGGCACCCGGAAGATCGACAGCGGCAGCATCGGCTCGGCCTGCCGCCGCTCGATGAAGCCGAAGGCCGCGATCAGCGCGACCCCGCCGATGAGGTAGCCGGTCACCACGCCGTCAAGCGCGGTGGTGGCCAGCCTGGTCATCGCCCACAGCACGCCGAACAGGCCGAGGCCCAGGCAGACCATGCCGGGCAGGTCGAGCCGGCGCCGCTTGCGCTCGGCGCGGTCGTGCAGCACCCGCAGCGCGAGCGTCAGCGCGGCCACCCCGACCGGCACGTTGATCCAGAACACCCAGCGCCACGATATATAGGTGACGATCAGCCCGCCGAGCACGATCCCGATGACCGCGCCCATCGTCCAGCCGACCGAGGTGTACCCGTAGGCGCGGCCGCGCCGTTCCCTCGGGTACAGGTCGGCGATCACCGCGCCGCTGTTGGCCATGATGAACGCGCCGCCCACCCCCTGCACGACGCGGAACACGATGATCGAGGCCTCGTTCCAGGCCAGCGCGCAGGCCAGCGAGCCGAGCACGAAGACGGCGAACCCCATCTCGTACATCCGCACCCGGCCGAACATGTCGCCGAGCCGCCCGACCTGGGTGGCGAGCAGCGTGATGACGAGCAGGAAGCTGATGATCACCCAGACCACCGCGGACAGGGCCACGTGCAGCCCGCGCTGGATCTCCGGCAGCGCGAGCACCACGATCGTCGTGTCCACCGCGGTCATCAGCACGCCGGTCATGATGACCGCCATCGCGAGCCCGGTCCGCTCCGCCGCTCCGGCCTGCGTAGACGGCTGCGTTACACGGGGGGCGGGCACTTGGCTAGCTTAACCCGGCACGGTTATCCGGCCGCTTGCGTCAGGACTAGGCTGATAGGCATTTCCGGGCGAAGATAATGGCACTTCCGGGCAAAAGGGGGGCTGTCATTGGAGCGAGATGAGTCCTCCGTAGGCTGCGTCGGCGTGCTCACCGTGGGCACCAGGGGCCAGCGCGGCCCCGGCGAGGTACTCATCAAGATCCGCGGCGGTTCCGAGGCCTTCCTGGCCTGGTCCGAGAAGCCGCTGCCCAAGGGGGCGACCGTCCTTGTCGTCGAATCGCGCGGGGCGCGGGCGGTCGACGTCATCGAGTGGGAGGACGTGCTCGGTGACAGCCCGCGCATTCCGGGGTTACCTCTGCATAGGAGAGTGAACGATGTTCGGTTACCGTGTTCCCGCGCCCGACCAGGCGATGCTGGTTTCCGGCGGTAAGTACGGCATGAAGGGTTCCCCGTTCCGGGTGGTGATCGG
>JASHTQ010000422.1 GCA_030040475.1 Streptosporangiaceae bacterium | reverse complement strand
TCCACGTGGCGCGGGTGGCCCAGCAGGAGGGCGCGACCGTGGTGCTGACCGGGTTCGGCAGGCTGAGCCTGGTGGAGCGGATCGCCAGGCGGCTGCCGTCGCCGCCGCCGGTCCTCGAGCTCGACGTGACCAGCGATGACCAGCTCTGCTCGCTGGCGGACCGGCTGTCGGAGCACGTGGACGGCCTGGACGGGGTGCTGCACGCGATCGCGTACGCGAACCCGGAGACCGCGCTCGGCGGGAATTTCCTGCACACCGCGTGGCCGGACGTGGCCACGGCGGTGCAGGTCTCGGCGTACTCGCTGAAGGCGGTCACGATGGCCGCGCTGCCGCTGATGCGCGGCGGCGGGTCCGTCATCGGGCTCGACTTCGACGCGAGCGTGGCCTGGCCGGGCTACGACTGGATGGGGGTGGCCAAGGCCGGGCTCGAGTCCTGCGCGCGGTACCTGGCGCGCGACCTCGGCGGGCAGGGCGTGCGGGTCAACCTGGTGGCGGCGGGGCCGTTGCGGACCATGGCCGCCAAGTCCATCCCCGGGTTCGACAGGTTCGAGGGCGTGTGGGACACCCGGGCACCGCTCGGCTGGAACATCACCGATCCTGAGCCGGTCGCGCGCGCCTGCGTGGCGCTGTTGTCCGACTGGTTCCCCGCGACAACGGGGGAGATCGTGCACGTCGACGGCGGCGTGCACGCGGTGGGTGCCTGATGGGCGACTTCGTCCTTACGCTGTCGTGCCCGGACAGGGTCGGCATCGTGCACGCGGTGGCCGCCTACCTGCACCGGGCGGGCTGCAACGTGCTCGACAGCCAGCAGTACGGTGACCGGACCACCGGGCAGTTCTTCATGCGGGTGCACGTGGCGGCGATGCCGCCGCAGCCGGCCACCTACCGTTCGCTGCGCTCGGGGTTCGCGCCGATCGCGGCCGAGTTCGCGATGGACTGGGAGCTGCACGACACCGACGTGCAGCCGCGGGTGCTGATCCTGGTGTCCAAGGCCGGTCACTGCCTGAACGACCTGCTGTACCGGCGCGCGGCCGAATCGCTGCGCATCCAGGTCCCGCTCGTCGTCGGCAACCACCCCGACCTCGCCCCGCTCGCGGCCGCGCACGGTATCCCGTTCGAGCACGTGCCGTCCGGGCCCGACCCGCTGTCCAGGCAGCAGGCGGAGGGCCGGCTGCTGGATCTGGTCAGCGAGCTGAGCATCGACTTCGTGGTGCTGGCGCGCTACATGCGCATCCTGTCACCGGAACTGTGCGCCAAGCTGGCGGGCCGCGTGATCAACATCCACCATTCTTTCCTGCCGAGCTTCAAGGGAGCGCGGCCCTATCACCAGGCGCACGCGCACGGGGTCAAGCTGATCGGCGCCACCGCCCATTACGTGACCGCTGACCTGGACGAAGGCCCGATCATCGAGCAGGAGGTCGCCAGGGTCGACCACACAAGCAGCCCGGAGGATCTCGCCGCGATCGGCCGTGACGCCGAACGCGTGGCGCTTGCCCGCGCCGTGCGCTGGCATGCCGAACACCGCGTTTTGCTGCACGGGCGCCGCACGGTCATCTTCAGGTAAGTAGCCAGGCGTCATTTCCCCCGGGACGTTATTCTTTCCGCGCCGCGGCGAAATGACGGTCGGCCGCGCTTTTCTTGCGCATTAGCGGCCATCGCGTTCGGTAACGATTTGTGCACAGATCGCCAAACCGTTACGCTTGGTAGTCACCAGCGCCAACCATGGTACGTGCGGTGCCGGGAAAATCGCGGGCGGTCTGTCCGCCGTCAGTTCTTGGGGACGGTGGCGGCCATCGACGGAGATTCTGCGGCAGCGTGGCGTTTTCACGGCAAGCCTTCACGCCGCTGAGACCTGTGAGTCCACTGGGACGAAAGTTAACAATACAGTTCAAAACCGGAAATATCCCAGGCTGCCGCGGATGCTGACCGTGGCGGCACCGGACGCTCGTCTCAGGGGATTGATGGCAAGTTGTGACATTTTTGGCGAGAGATCGATGCAATATTGAACTTACGCTTCCGCTAACTCATAACACCGGTAGTTGACCGGCCGGCTCGTCACGAGCCGGTGCGGATGTGCCGGGGAGACGGGCCGTGACCGGATTAGGGGCACTGCGACCCAGGACCCCGCCACGGTGTCGGAGCGGATCACCGGCGTAACTGCGAGAAAGAAGGGCGACAAGCTGATGACCCCAGAACGGACTTCAGGCGCGAGCTGCGCGAGGGAGGAGGGCCGATGATGAGGTTCCGGAGCAAGACAGTCGGGGGGCTAGTCCTTGCGGTGGCGTCCGTCACCGCGCTTGGCGCCTGCAGCAGCAGCCACAGCTCCACGCCTGGCACCACCACTACCGCGGCGCCGGGCACGGTCACGGTCCCCGGCGGGCTCGGCGACGTGCCGACCGCGGCGACCGACACCGGCAAGTCGGGGACGATCACCTGGGCGATTGCGCCTAACACGGCCCCGAACTGGATCTTCTCGGTCGTGCCGTCGGCGTCCAACTCGGTGTTCAACAACTTCACCTTCGAGTGGGAGATGTGGCGGCCGCTGTACTGGACCGTCAACGGGACCGACCCCGAGGTCTACCCGCCGATGAGCATCGCCAACCCGCCGGTGTACTCCAACGGCGACAAGACCGTGACGATCTCGCTGAAGAGCAGCTACAAGTGGTCCAACGGCCAGCCGATCACGGCCAACGACATCGTGTTCTTCATCGACCTGGTCAAGGCCGCGATCAAGGTGTCCCCGGCGGACTGGGAGGGCTACGTGCCCGGCCACTTCCCCGACAACCTGGTCAGCACGTCCG
>JASHTQ010000421.1 GCA_030040475.1 Streptosporangiaceae bacterium | reverse complement strand
CCGATCGCGAGAAACCCCCTGAGGGAAGATTGCGGCACCGCATTGCGCATACCCTAACGGAATCTGGCTTTTCCGGACAGCGGTATGACGTGCCATCGGCCGTTCCGTTATGGATATTTTAGATCTGGCCGCCGGGCGCCTGGCCTTTTCTGCGGCCGTGATTCGTCAGCCGCCGGATGCCGGTGAGTGGCGGCACTGCCGATGGCTGGCCCAGATCCGGGTGCGGCGCGAGGCCGGGATTTACCCGTCCCCTTAGCTGGCCAGAAGGCGCGCTGAGGTGAGGCGGGCCGCAGCGGGCGCTCCCGGGCGGGCCAGCGGCAGCCGGATCAGGAACTGGCAGCCGGGGCCGGCGTTGCGCACCGCGATCTCGCCGGCATGCGCCTCGACGATGCCGCGGGCGATCGACAGGCCGAGCCCGGCGCCCTCCTGCGGCCCGGGCGTGCGGGCCGACTCGCCGCGGAACGCCACGTCGAAGACGCGCGGCAGGTCCGCGGGCGGGATCCCGCCGCAGGCGTCGGACACGGTGACGCAGGCCATCCCGCCCTGCACGTCGGCCAGCACGTCGACGGTCTCGTCCACCGGGGTGTGCCTGATCGCGTTCGTCACCAGGTTGCGTAGCGCGCGGCCCATCTCCGCGGTGTCGATGTAGACGGGCAGGCCGCGTACCGCGGCTCCGGCCAGCAGGACGCCCTTCGCCCTGGCCACCGGCTCGGCGCTGGCGACCACCTCGGCGACCAGGTCCTCCAGGCCGATCATCCGCCGCATCAGCCGCAGCGTGCCGGAATGGATCTTGGACAGCTCGAAGAGGTCGTCGATCATCGCGGTCAGCCTGTCCACCTCGCGGCGGATCTGCGAGTGGTACTGGGACACCGTGCGCGGGTCGATGACCACCTGGTCCTCGAGCGCCTCGGCCATCGCGCGCAGCCCGGCAAGCGGGGTCCGCAGGTCGTGGCTGACCCAGGCGACCAGCTCACGCCGGCTGGCCTCGAGGTTGCGCTCCCGGGTCCTGGACTCGGCAAGCCGCTCGTGGCTCTCGGCCAGCCCGTCGGAGAGCTCGGCAAGCTCTGCGGGCAGCGTCATCGCCGGCGCGATGTAGACGCCGCTGTCGCCGACGTTCTCCACGGCCGCCGACAGCGCCTTGCTGGCCTTGATGATCCGCCGCCCGACGCACATCGCGACCACGAAGCCGGAAAGCCCGGCGATCGCCATCAGGTCCACCATGACGTCGCGGTCGGTGGTGGTGCCCATCATCAGCCAGGCGATGACGCCCACGCCGAGCAGCGAGCACAGCACCGATATCCCGACGACCAGGGCCAGCATCAGCCCGACGGACCTGCCCGCGAGCAGCCGCAGCAGGCCGATGCCCAGGAAGGTCACGATCACCGAGAGCAGCAGCACGCGTTCGGAGATGCGCGCCAGGTCCGACAGCTGGATGCCCGCGATCGCGAGGTCGACGTGCGCCATGATCATGCCGCCTCTGGCTCGTATCGGTACCCGACGCCCCACACGGTGACGATCCGCCGCGGCAGGGTCGGGTCTGGCTCGAGCTTCTCCCGCAGCCGCCGCACGTGCACGGTGACGGTCGAGGTGTCCCCGAACGTCCAGCTCCACACCTCGGACAGCAGCTGCTCCCTGGTGAAGGCCTTGCGCGGATTGCGCATGAAGTGGACGAGCAGGTCGTACTCCCGCGAGGTCAGCTGGATCAGCTTGCCGTCCACCCTGACCTCGTGCGCGGCCAGGTTGACGACCAGGTTGCCGTCGGTCATCGTGCCGAGGTCCGGCTTGTCCGGCAGCCCCGTGCCGCGGGACCTGCGCAGCACCGAGCGCACCCGCAGCGCCAGCTCCCGCGGGCTGAACGGCTTGGTCACGTAGTCGTCGGCGCCGGTCTCGAAGCCGACCAGGCGGTCGGTCTCGTCGCCGAGCGCGGTCAGCATCACGACCGGGATCGGCCACCGGGCGCGCAGCCTGCGGCATACCTCCAGGCCGTCCATGCCGGGCAGCATCAGGTCGAGCACGACCAGGTCCGGCGGCTCCTCGGCGACCCGGCGCAGCGCCTCGTATCCGTCGTGTACGCACTCGACCGTGTGGCCGTCGCGCATGAGGTACCGCCCGACGACGTCGGCCACGGTGGGATCGTCGTCGACCACGACGATCCGTCCCGGCGGATCTGGGTTGGTGACCAAGGCAGCCCGTTCTGGTGTAAACACTCGATCGTTACGTTTACACGGTAAGAGCAAACGGCCACCCAGACCAGCAAACAGGGCAAAAGCGGGACACCGCGTCACCAGTCTGTAAGGACGGTGACGATTTCATGAGCACCGTCCCGATCGGCGCCGAACTGGCGTCCCCGCTGGACGACTCGGGTTAACACTGAGGGGTGCTTTTCCCAGGGTTGGCGATAAGGAGGCCCGCGTGATCGGGGAACTCTACGAGCACGCGCTGGCCGGCCGGGCACGGCCGGAGATCGAGCATGCCGACGGCAGCCGCAGGCTGCTTCCCGTCGACGGCTGGCTGCGGGAAAGTCCCGGCGACAGGTCGATCCTGGACCGGTGCCAGGGCCCGACGCTGGACATCGGCTCCGGGCCGGGGCGGCTGACCGTCGCCCTGGCCGAACGCGGCATCCCCACGCTCGGCATCGACATCACGCCGTACGCGGTCGACATGGCCCGCTCCTGCGGCGCGCTCGTGATGCTCCGCGACGTGTTCGACCGCGTGCCCGGCACCGGCCGCTGGGCGACGGTGCTGCTCGCCGACGGCAACATCGGGATCGGCGGCGACCCGGCCGCGCTGCTGCGCCGGGTGGCCGAACTGCTGGCGCCGCAGGGCAAGGCGCTGGTCGAGATCGGCGCGCCGGGCACGCCGCTGCGCCGCGAGCAGGTGCGGCTCTGCCACGACGGCCAGACCAGCCCGTGGTTCCCCTGGGCCTACGTCGGCACCGATCACATCTGCGCGGTGGCCCGCAGCGCCGGGCTCGGCGACGTGCGGATCTGGACCGTCGACGAACGCTGGTTCGCCGCGATCGGCTCCGCGCCCATTTTTTATTCAGAACGAGAAGTGGTTTCCCTGTTAAGAGATGCTTACGACCCGCTTCGCAGCTGACTCATCGGCTCAACCAGATGGCACCCTACGCGGCATGAACGCAAAAATCCGGGTGGCCACGATCTGCCTCGCCCTTTCCGCGCTCACCGGGCTGGTGCTGCTGCTCGTGCGCCCCAGCCTCGACCCGGCGCGGATACGCCCGCTGGCGCTGCTGATCGGCGCCTGGCTCGCGTTCATCACCGCCGCGTGGCTGCTGCGGAAGGTACCGCTGCGGTCCGCCGTCGCCCTCATCCTGCTCGGCGGCCTCGCGGTCCAGCTGGCCGCGCTGTCCTCGCCGCCGACCACGAGCAACGACCTGTACCGCTACATCTGGGACGGCCGGGTGCAGGCCGCCGGCATCGACCCGTACGCCTACGTGCCCACGGCCAGCCAGCTTGCCGGGCTGCGCACCGAGTTTCTCTTCCATCCCGGCGCGCAGTACTGCGTATCGCAGTCCTACGTGGCCAGCCATCCGGCGGCGGACCTGGCCGCCGGGTGCACCAGGATCAACCGGCCGACGGTGCCCACCATCTACCCGCCGGTCGCCGAGGCGTACTTCCTCGCGATGCACTACCTGCCCGGATCCGGCGACTCGACCACGCCCATCCAGTCCGCCGCTTCCGGGGTCGCGCTGCTGACCACGGTCCTGCTGCTGTTCGGCCTGCGCCGGATCGGCAGGGACGCCAGGGCCGCCGCGCTGTGGTCCTGGTGCCCGACGGTCGCGCTCGAGGCCGGGAACAGCGCGCACGTGGACGTGCTCGCCGCCGGGATCACGGCGGCCGCGCTGCTCGCGCTCGGCACGGCGCGGACGACCAGGCGGACCGTCCTGGGCGGCGTGCTGCTCGGCCTGGCGATCGCGACCAAGGTGACGCCGGTGCTGACCGTGCCCGCCGTATTGCGGCGCCGGTGGCCGACGGTCAGCCTGGCCATGGGCGGCGCGATCGTGGCCGTGTACATCCCGCACGTGGTCGCGGTGGGCAGCAAGGTGATCGGGTTCCTGCCCGGCTACCTGCAGCAGAACGGCTACGACAGCGGGCAGAGGTTCGGCATCATCGGGCTGTTCGTGACCGGATGGCTGGCCACGCTGGCGGCGGTGCTCATCCTGGGCGCGGTGGCCCTCGCCGTCCTGCTGTACACCAACCCGGATCGGCCGTGGCGGGGCGCCCTGGTGATGACGGCGGCCGCACTTGCCGTCGCCACCCCGGCCTATCAGTGGTACCCGCTACTGCTGGTGATGCTGGTCGCACTGGACGGAGAGCCGGAGTGGCTGGCCTTCGCCGCGGGCGCGTACTACTACGCCGAGCCGGGCCTCGGCCGCGCCTTCGTCATCCCGCACCGGCTGCACGCCGCGGTGGCGTACGGGATACCCGTGCTGGTCGTGGCGGCCGGCTGGCTGGCGCGCCAGGCGCTGGCGCGCCGCGGCGCTCGCGCGGCGCTCGGCACCCTAGATGCGCCGCCGGTTCTGGCTGGCGCGGTTCCGGCTGCCGCGGTGCCGGCTCAGGCCGACCCGGTACCCAACTCGGACCTGGACGGCTGGGTCTCGGCCACCGACCCGGTGTGGGCCGCCGGCTCACACGAGGTGCTCGTCGCCGACGAGGTCTAGCGGTGCTTTGTTTCCTGGCTTTCTTACCGGTTGGTTACCCGGCGGGCAAAGACCAAACGGCACCGGGCGTCAGGACCGTGAATAGGAATATGAGTTACGATCCGTCAACCCGCAGGCTGCCCCGTCAGGAGCGCTGGCCGGACGCGACCCCGCAACGGGGCTGGCCGGCCTACTCCAACGACGGCGCCTACCGGGACGGTGACCTGTATACGGGATCCGCGGGCCAGGGGCATCGCGGCTACACCGATGCGCTGGCCGGAACGGGGAGCCACGCCCCGGCCGGCGCCGGGTACGGCGACTCGTGGGACGGATACCCCGATGTCGCCCGCGGGCAGACCGATCACGGGCACGTCGGTTACCGGCAGGACGGCTACGGCCAGGATTACCGCGGGTATGCCCAGCCGAGGGAAGGCTACGGCTGGCCGCACAACGCCTACAACGGCACCGTGAATGGCTACCCGGGCGCAGCCGATGACTTCGACGGCGCGCCAGACCGCTACGACGACGGCCGCGCCTACGGCTTCAACGGTGCCGCAAGCGGCCCGCCCTGGGTCGCCGACGACTATGCCGACAGCCGGGCCGACAGCCGGGCCGACCCCAGGTGGGACGGGCGCGGCGAGACCCGCCGCGGCTGGGACGGACGAGGCGAGCCCGACCGCGGCTGGGACAGGTACGCCGAGCCCGACCGCGGCTGGGACGGACGAGGCGGGGCCGACTGCGGTTACGGGCAGGTGCGGGACGAGCCTCCGGACCCGGCCGGGTACACCCGGCCGCAGCCTGCCGGGCCAGCCCTGGTGGCTCCCGACCTCGTCGGCGACGCCGGCTGGACGTCCGGCACAGGTCGGGGCGGCGACCCCGGCCGCGGCGGGTTTATCGCCGCGGCGATGACCGGAATCCTCGCCGCCGCCGTGGCGATAGGCGTCGCCACGCTGGCCGCCGCGTTCGTCGGGCCGCAGGCCTCCCCGGTCGCCGCCATCGGCGGGGTGCTCGTCGACCGGATCCCCGCGGCGCTGAGGACCGCCGCGGCCGAGCATCTCGGCGCGCACGGCGAGACCGTGCTGCTGTTCGGCGTGATCGGCCTGCTGGCGGTGGTGATCGGGTGCCTGGCGCGGCGCTCCGCCGCGATCGGCGTCGCGGGTCTCGCGGCGCTCGGGCTCCTCGGCGCCTTCGTGGTGATCACCAGGCCGGCCAGCCACGCCAGCGACGTCATCCCGTCGGTCGCGGGCGGCATCGTCGGCGTGATCGCGTTCGCCTGGCTGGCGCGGGCGGCCGCGCCGGCGGCGCCGGTCGCGCCGCCTCTGCGCCCGGCCGGCGGACGGCGGACGGCGCGATGAGGGCCACGATCAACCGGCGCAAGTTCCTGACCGCCAGCGGCGTCGTCGCCGCGACCGCGATCGCGGCCGAGGCCGGCGGCGACTTCTTTATCGCCAAGCGGGTCGGCGCGAAGCCGGGAAACCCGATGAAGCTCGTCGCGCCCACCGTGAAGCCGAAGCCGCTGCCGCCGGACGTCTCGCTGAACATCCCCGGCATCTCCCCGTTCTTCACGCCGGACGCGACGTTCTACCGGGTCGACACGGCGTTCAACGTGCCGCGGATCGCCCCGTCGGCCTGGCAACTCCGGATCCACGGCATGGTGGACAACCCGCTGACGATCAACTTCGAGGACCTGATCAAGCAGCCGCTGACCGAGCACGACATCACGCTGACCTGCGTCTCGGAGAGCGTCGGCGGGGGCTATATCGGCAACGCCCGCTGGCAGGGCACGCTGCTGGCCCCGCTGCTGCGCAAGGCGGGCATCCAGTCAGGCGCCGACCAGATCGTGATGCGCGACGTGAACGGCATGACCATCGGCGTGGCCACCGACCCGGTGCTTGACGGCAGGGAATCGCTGCTGGCCATCGGCATGAACGGGCAGGCGCTGCCGCCCGAGCACGGCTATCCGGTGCGGGTGGTGGTGCCGGGGCTCTACGGCTACGTCTCGGCGTGCAAGTGGGTGGTCGACATGGAGCTCACCACGTTCGCCGCGTTCGACGCCTACTGGACCAAGCGCGGCTGGTCCGAGCAGGCGCCGATCAAGACCGAATCCCGCATCGACGTGCCGAAAAACGGCCGGAGCCTGCCCGCGGGCACGGTCACGATCGCGGGCGTGGCCTGGGCGCAGCACCGCGGCATCGAGGCCGTCGAGGTGTACATCGACGGCACCTGGTATCCGGCGAAACTCGCCGCGCAGGACAATATCGATACCTGGCGCCAGTGGTACTACGTCTGGGACGCTACTGCTGGGCAGCACACGATCAAGGTGCGTGCCACGGACAAGACCGGCTATACCCAGACCTCGGTCGTGCACGGGCCGCCGCCCAACGGCGCGACCGGCTACCACACGATCGAAGTCACTGTCACCTGAGCAAGGTCATCTGAGCTGGGCCGCTGGCGCGCACCCGCTTTGCGCACCAGCGGCCTTTTATCTAGGCCGGCTGCCTCAGCGGGAGCGCAGGGCGGCCAGCAGGTCGTCGAGCGCGTCGATGCTGTGCGCGCTGACCACGGCGTCGCAGTACGGCCAGGCGGCGGCCATGCCGCCCACCTCCGGGCTGTACCGCGGGGACTGGGTGCGCGGGTTCGCCCAGACGATCCGGTGCGCGACCCGGGACAGCCTGGCCATCTGCGCGCCGAGCAGCGCGGGATCGCCGGTCTCCCAGCCGTCGGAGATGATCAGCACCACCGCTCCCCTGGCCATGCCGCGGCAGCCGTACCGGTCGTTGAACTCCTTCAGCGCGGCGCCGATGCGGGTTCCGCCGGACCAGTCGGGCGCCGCCTCGCCCGCCTTGGCCAGCATGGTGTCCGGGCTCGCCGCGGCCAGCGCCGGCGTCAGCCTGGTCAGCCTGGTGGCGAAGCTGAACACCTCTGGCCTGCTCTGCCCGCCGCGCAGCTGCCCGCCGTTGATGCAGTACAACAGCATCAGCAGGGCGCGGGCGTAGGGCTCCATGGAGCCCGAGATGTCGCAGAGCACGACCAGCCGGCGCGGCCGCAGCCGGGGCGCCCGGCGGGCGAGCCTGATCGTCTCGCCGCCGCTGCGCCGCGCCTGCCGCAGGGTGCCGCGCAGGTCCGGCCGCTTGCCGTCCCTGGCCCGCCGGTACCTGCGGGTCCGGCGCGGCGGCACCGACAGCGCCATCTCGCGCATGAGCGCCACCAGCTGCCGGAGCTCGGCTTGGGACAGCTCGGTGAAGTCACGCCCGCGCAGCTGCTCGGCCGCCGACGCCACCCGGTGCACGCCCGGGGCTCCCTGTTCGGGCTCATCGCCGTCGGGGGGCGCGGACCCGGTATCCGCGATCTGCATGCCGGACTGCCAGCCGTCGAGGCCTTGCTGGCTGCGGGCGGGCGGCGGGCCGCCGTCCTGGTCGCCCCTGAGGTCGGCCCGCGGCGGCGCCGTCGGCATGCCGCGCAACGGCGGCGGCGCCACCCCGAACAACGCCGCGAACACCTGCTCGAACGTGTTCACCTGGCTGGGGTCGGACACCAGCGTGGCGAGGGCGCAGGCGTGCAGCTCGGCCACCGAGCTCGCGGCCATCACCGTGACCGCGCGGGCCAGCCGCTCGCACCGGTCGGGCCCCACCGGCAGCCCGGCGGCGTGCAGCGCCGTCCCCAGCCCCGCGGCCAGCGCGGCGACGTCGACCACGGAGCCGTACGGGTCGCGGCGGTCAGTCAACGGTGCCGACCACCGCCGCCAGCCCGGCCCGGCGCACGGTCTCCTCGTCCTCCGGGTACTTCAGCACCGTGCTCATGGTCTGGCTGGCCATCTGACCGGAAAGCCCGTCGGCGCCGAAGACGCTCAGCGCGGCGGCCCAGCTGATCGCCTCGGAGATGCCGGGCGGCTTGGTGAGGTCGAGGGCGCGCAGCCGGTTCACCGCGGCCGCGATCTGCCCGGCCAGGTGATCCCCGGCGGCCGGCACCCGCCGCCTGATGATCTCGGCGACGCGCACCGCGTCCGGGTAGGCGATCCAGTGGTACAGGCAGCGCCGCTTGAGCGCGTCGTGCAGGTCCCTGGTCCGGTTCGAGGTCAGCACGGTGACCGGGGGCAGGTCCGCCTTCCTGGTGCCGAGCTCGGGTATGGTGACCGCCGCCTCGGCAAGCAGCTCGAACAGGAACGCCTCGAACTCGTCGTCGGCCCGGTCCACCTCGTCGATGAGCAGCACGGCCGGCCGCGGTCCCGGGTGCAGCAGCGCGGTCAGCAGCGGCCTGGACAGCAGGTACTCGTCGGTGAACAGGTCCTTGTCGCGGATGTGCTCCCCGGCCGCCTCGGCCAGCCTGATGGCAAGGAGCTGGCGGGGGTAATTCCACTCATACAGCGCCTCGGCCGCCGCGATGCCCTCATAGCACTGCAGCCGTACCAGCGGCGTGTCGAGCGCCGCGGCCAGCGCCTTGGCGGCCTCGGTCTTGCCCACCCCGGGCTCGCCCTCGAGCAGGATCGGCTGGCCCATCCGGACGGCGAGGAACAGCGCCGCCGCGAGCTGATCGCCCGCCAGGTACCCGACCGTCTCCAGGGCGGCCGCCAGCGCGCCGACATCCGGGAACTGCTCACCGAGATCATTCGTCAACGCGCTGCTCACAACGAGTGAGTCTATCTCACCCGGTTTGCCCTAAGTCTCTGGCCTGCGAGGACTCCGAAGGAGCGCTAGGCGCCGCCGGAGTCGGAACGATCCGAGATGACGCGGACGGTCGCGGACGACAAGCCGGCTGCCTGCTTGCCGACGTCGGCCAGCGCGGCCACCACCTGGTCCTGTGCCTGCGCGGCCCGTACCAGCGGCAGGTATGCCTCGGCATCGCCGGCATTCAAGATGCCGATGCGACCCGGTGCGTGGCCGACCACGATCGTGCCACCGCCGTCTTCAAGCCACACGAAGACCTGGTCGAGGTCCCCCACCGACGGCACGTCGGACCACTCGCGCGGGGGCTTGGGCATGGGCTGCGGCTTAAACAGGTCTGGCATGCGCTCGCGCAGGTCCGGGTCGGGAATCAGCCGGGCCGGGGGTGGCACCTCGTACGCGTCCTCGCCGGACTCCGCTATCGCCGGCTCGAACATATCCCGGAGGGCCGTGCGGAGGAGCGGCACCCGGAGCAGCCCGGAGCGGTGTACCGCGACCAGCGGCTCGCCGGGAGTGTAGGTCCCGGCAGCGATCTTCTTGACCAGGACATCGAAGAGCTGAGGCGGCAGGATGAGGCCCCGGGAATCGTATTCGGCCGTCAGCACCCTGCGGACCCCGTCGTCCCCGTTTGCGACCGAACCACCCCAACCCCATCACCAAACTCACCGGCCCACAACGGCAGCGGCCCGAATGCTCAGGGATGGCGCGACAACGACATGGACGGGACCGGTGAGAGTCACCGGTCCCGTAGCCGTCTGTCCTGCCTACGACACATTGCAGTTGTTGACCGAGTCGCTGAGGACCTGCGCGAACTGGGCGTCGATGGCGTCGCCCTGGGCGGTGCCGTACTTGCTGATCAGGGCGGTCCTGACCTGGGAGGCGGACGAGTTGCCGCCCGATGCCGATTCCACCGAACCGACGGCCATCGCGTTCGTGAACGACATGTCCCGCTCGAAGTAGCCGATGATGCACGAGTCCTCGCTGCTGCCGCCGGAGTCGGCCGCGGCCGTGAACTCGTTGATCTCGGTCTGGGTCCAGTGGCCCGGGGACCCCTGGGCCGAGGTTGCCGCGCTCGCGCCGCCGCAGGCCGTGACGGTAACCGCGGTCACGGCGGCCAGCGACCCGGCCAGCAGGAGCCGCTTCCAGCTCTGCTTAATGAATGTCATGATTCTTTCCCCTAATCCGGGCCGGTCAGGTCCGGGCCGGCTTTGTTTCTTTCGGCAATTGCTGGGTGCGATTGTGCGGTCAGGATTGCAAGGACCCGGCCGGGATTCCGCAGCCCTGGCAGAACCGGTCGCCCGGGATGATCCGGGTACCGCACTTGGCGCAGAAGTTCGAGGCGCGCCCCGGCGCCGGCGGCTGTGGCTGCCCTGGTGCCTGCGCCGACGGCCCCTGCGCGGGCGGCTGCACCGACGCCCGGGCACCCAGGATGGAGTCCTTATGCTTCAGGACGAGCAGCAGCACGGCGGCGATCAGGCAGATCAGCGCCAGCCAGCCGGAGGCGGTGTGCGCGAAACTCTGCCGCACTATGCACTCGCCGCTGCTCGATTCGATAACCGCGGTGGTGTCGCTGCACGGCGGGAGGTTGGAGCCCGTCGCCAGGAAAGCGATCGTGAATACCGCCGAGCCGATAATTGCCTTGGTGAAGGTCGGTGCCTTGGTAAATGTGATTTTCATAAACCGAACATTAGGTCCGGCCCGCAGCGGCCAAAAGGGGCCGGGCGGCCCAAAACACGCGCGCGCCGGGTGTGGGCCGGCCGGCCCACATCACGCCGAGGGGACGACCGGTTCGATGCCCGCCTGCAGGGCGTAGCGGGTCAGTTCGGCGCGGTTGCGGGCGCCGGTCTTGTCCCTGATCCGGTCCAGATGGGTGCGCACCGTGTTCGGGGTGACGTAGAGCGTCTCCGCGATCTTGGCGTTGCTCGCCCCGCCGGCCAGCAGCGCCATGATCTCCCGCTCCCGGGCCGACAGCGGGCCAGCCGCCGCCGGCGCAGGCCCCGGGTCTGGCTGGCCCGGGTCTGGCTGGCCCGGAGCTGGCTGTACCGCACCCGCGGCGGTGCTCATGGCCAAGTCGATGGCCTCGGCTTGGCTGAGGGTGCGGCCGCGGGCGTAGGCGGCATCGAACGCGGCCTCGCCCAGCGCGTCGCGCAGCCGGGCATGGCCACTGGCGCGCATCGTCAGTTCCCTCGCTTCGAAGGCCTGCCCGGCCTCTTCGAACTGGTGGTCCGCGGCGCCATGCAAGGTGGCGGCGACGGAG
>JASHTQ010000420.1 GCA_030040475.1 Streptosporangiaceae bacterium | reverse complement strand
GGCAGCCGCGAGACCCGCCACTGCTGGGGATCGAAGGCAGGGCGATCGTCGATGATCCTGGCCAGCACGGGATCGGCGTCGCGCAAGTGAGAACGTGCCTGCCGCAGCCACTCGACACGGCTGGGATCATCGGTCACCGAGTCGGCTCCCTCCTCCGCCTGGGGCTCGTAGCAGATGGGCGCTGCCTCGAAGCTAGTCGCCCTCGCGGTGAACGGCGCCGGTCGGGGCGGCCGGGCGTTCCCTGACAGGCGCCAGCACGGACGAGCCCAGCCATCGGCTGGCCCGCAACGCGAGTTCCACGTCTTGCCGGTTACCGTTCACCGGTCTGCCCAGGCTCTCCTCGGCCTTGCGGATCCGGTACTGGACGGTGTTCTTGTGCAGCGTCAGCCGTTCGGCGGTCGCCTTGTAGCTGCCCCCGGTCTGCAGGAAGACCAGCAGGGTGTCGCGCAGCCTGGCGTGGTGCTCGTCGTCGGCGGCAAGGCCCGCCAGCGTGCCGAGCACCCAGGCCCGCAGCAGTTCCGGCGAGCCGAGCATCATCGCCACGGGCGCGACCGCGCCGAACGCCACCGCCCGCGGCGCCGGGGATCCCGCGGCGAGCGCGACGGCCTGGGCGGCGATGGCCTGCCGGTGGGTCAGGCGGAAGCCCGCGGTGCCCTTGGCCGCGTCGCCGAAGGCGAAATGGATGTCACCGTCCACGCCGACCGCGCTGGCCCCCGCGGCGTCGAACGTGTCCCGGATTCCCAGCGGCAGCCAGGCCCATGCGCTGGATTCGTCGCGCGGCAGGAAGACGGGCTCGCCGGAGCAGGCCACCTGCGCGGCCAGCTGGCTGATCGCGCGCTCGAGCCGGGTGATGTTGTCGACGTCGGCCGTGGCGTCGCCCGCCCAGCACACCAGGCCCACGTGGTACTGGCGCAGCCGGTAGCCCAGGGCAGCCTCCGTCGCGCTCACGTTGATCCGCTGGCCCGACAGCAGGTCGCGGATCCTGGCGCCGCGCACGGCGCTGCGGTTCCGCAGCCAGTTCTCCCGTTCGCGCGCGTAGGCCGCGACGATCTCCTCGGATGTCTGGTCCACGTACCCGGCCACGATCTGGGACATGCCCAGCGTGGCGCCGGTGATCATCGGGGCGTCGTCCGTCTGCCTGGCCAGCTCCCGCACCAGCCAATCCAGGAAGCAGGCGTGCCCGACCCGGTAAGCGCGCAGCAGCGCGGTCAGCGCCGTGCCGCGCTGCGCCCGCCGGCGCGCGTACGCCAGGGACGCGGCCGGGGCCTGCACGGCGCCCAGGTCGATCTGGTGCTGCATGATCTGAAGGCAGGTTTCGACGTTGCTGTGGACGCTCGAGGAGAGGAGGGCGAGCACCGGCTTGTCGTCGTGCAGCTCGGGAATCTCCCGCAGGATGACGTCATAGACGTCCCCGGAAACCGCGGTGAGCCGCCGGGTCACCGCCGCCGCGACGTCCGCTATCAGCTCGGCGACCGAGGGACCGTCGATGTCCACCTGCGGATTCTGACACATTCCCGGCCATATGCCGAGGGCAGCCGAAGGCGCGGGGCGCCGCGGTGGGCGCGGTCATGACCGGCCCACCCCCGCCGCCATGTCCGTAAGGACGTGCCGTGTCAGCAGTTGGTGAGCTCGGGGCTCTGGTTGAGGAGCTGGGCGCGGGCGGTGGTGAACTCGGCCAGGGCACGCGTGGCGTCGGGGCGGAACACGGCCGCGCGGTGGCAGTTCTGGAAGGCCAGCCGGACGCCGAAGTGGCGTTCGGCGGCGGCGCGCATGGCGTCGCTTGCCATCATCCGCAGCAGCTGGCCGCGGGCGGCCTCGTCCGGCGGCGGCACCTGGTTGTCGGCGCGCTCGGCGCCGGTGGCATGCAGCTCCCCGGCCAGGTCGCTGATGAGCCGCCATGCGTAAGGGAGCGAGGACTGGATGCAGGCGGTGAACGCGTCGTCGTCGACGTCGCCGTTGCGGGCCTGGTCGAGCAGGTCCGCCGGGACGGTCAGGGACATGGCTGGTCCTTCCTGTATGGAGCCGGTTGAGTACGCCACCGCAGACTACATGAGAATGATTTTCATTACCAGTAGATCGACGGACCCGGCCGCTGGGTCACCCGCGGCGCGAGCTCCACGTCGTGCCGGTTCTCGCCCGCCGGACGGCCGAGGCTCTCCTCGGCCTTGCCGCTCGTCCTGGGGCTGGCGCTCGTCGTCCTGCTCGCCATCCCATGGGGATACGCCGTCAGCCGCCGCCTGGCCAATCTGGCCGACTCCCTCGCCCGGTAGGGCTGTGCCCGCGGAACCACACGGCGCCCGGGGTTCGTGACCGGCGACCAATGGAAGAATGCGCCCCGCCGCCTACGCTCGGCTGATAATGAGCGAAGACACCGATCCGACCAGGCCAGCCGCGGCGGATGCCGCCGCGGCCCCGCTTGACCTGCTGCTCGCCGACGCGGCCACGGGCATGCTCCGCCGGGTGAACCTGGGCGGCGCGGGCCTGCGCCTGGCCGCGGCGCTCGCCGTCAGGCCCCGGCTCGTCGCCGGGCGCGGGCGTCGGCTTCTCGGCGAACTGGGCCGGATAGCCGTGGGCACCTCGCAGGTGCAGCCGTCCCGGCGGGACCGC
>JASHTQ010000419.1 GCA_030040475.1 Streptosporangiaceae bacterium | reverse complement strand
AAGCCGAGGCCGCGGTAGAGCTCGATGGCGGGCTGGTTGCCAGCCAGCGTGCGGACAAGGTAGCTGGCGGCCTGCTCCTGGTCATCGCTTAGCGCGGCCTGCAGCAGCGCGCGGGCGATGCCCTGTCGACGGTCGGCGGAGGCCACGCCCAGCTCGGCGATGTAGCAGCAGTCCGCCGGGTCCACGCCGAGCTGGTCGGCCAGGTCATCCGGCTGCCGGTATGCCGCCAGCGGCAGGGTCAGGCAGTATCCCACGGTACGCCCGGCTGGCCCGAGGGCTAGGTACATGCGCGCGCCGGGCAGGCGCATCAGCGGGGGCACCCATTGCGCGGCGTGCGGAACCTCGCCGGGCGCGTAGCTGTAGGGCGGTTCCTCCTGGATGGCCTGGATGAGCTCCAGCGTCCCCGAACGATCCCCCAGTGGCGGGCAGGCGGCCACGCGCTCGATCCGGTACGGCATCGCGTTCCTTCCTCCGGCACTCCGGTGCCTTTGTACCAGGTTCAGCTGGGGCGGATGACGCAGCGGAAGCCGATGTGGGACATGCCCGACTCGACCTGCTGGGCCTGCCGGGCGGCGGGGCGGTAGCGCTGGCAGTAGTTCTCCGCGCACAGGTGGGAGCCGCCCTTGATCACCCGGCGCGGGACGTGCGCGCCGGCCTGTTCCTCGGTGCCGTAGCTACCCTCGGCGTCGGTAACCCGGGGATTGGCCGGCGGTGCGCAGCAGGCGCGAACCGCAGTGGCGGAGTGGTCGGCCCGATAGTAGTCGGAGGTCCATTCCCAGACGTTGCCGGCCATGTCGTACAGCCCGTACCCGTTGGGCGGGTAGGAGCGCACCGAAGTGGTGCGCTGCTCGGCGGGCGGCTTGTGGTTCTGCCAGGGAAAATCGCCGAACCAGTAGTTCGCCATCCGCTGCCCGAACGGGGTGAACTGCTCTCCCCACGTGTAGCGGGCGCCGTCCAGGCCGCCGCGGGCGGCGCGCTCCCACTCGGCCTCGGTCGGCAGGTCCTTGCCCGCCCAGGTCGCGTAGGCGGCGGCATCCTCCCAGCTCACATGGGTGACCGGGTGCAGTTCACGGCCCGCGATGGTGGACTGGGGACCTTCGGGGTGGGCCCAGTCAGCGCCTGGGACGTATCGCCACCAGGCCTGCCAGTTGGCCAGGTCCACGGGACCCCGGGTCGGGGTGAAGACCAGCGACCCGGGGACCAGCAGCGCGGGGTTCGCGTTCGGGTACTCGGCCGGATCCAGCGGCCGCTCGGCTACCGTCCGGTATCCGGTGGCCTTGACGAAGCGGCGGAACTGCACCGTGGTTACCGGGGTCTCGTCGATCCAGAACCCGTCCACGCTGACCGCGTGGGGCGGCCCCTCTTCAGGGTAGTCGGCCAGGTCGGAACCCATCTGGAAGGTCCCGCCAGGAACCCAGGCCATGCCGCGCGGCGCCGGCGCGGCCGTTGCCCCGGCCGGGCGCGCCACGTCGTTGCCCCGCGTCCCCGTCACCGCATGTCCAGGCGCGGGACGCGAGCCATCGTGCTGATCGCCATGACACCGACGCTATCTCGCCGGGACGGCTCGCCGGTAATGCAATCCGGTTGCAGGTGAACATTCTGCGCGCTAGCGGAGAGCCGGGGCGATGTCCATATGGACCCGGTAGTCGGTGATGCAGTCGCCGTCACCGAGTGTGATGACGGTGACGCATGGTAGTGCCAGCCCGGGGCCGTCCGGCTTGCTGACGTGAATGGTGAACCGGCAAAACAGCTGAGAGCCGACGGCGGCGACCTGGTCGACCTGATGACGCACCGGCCAGACGGCATCGACGATCCCGTTGGTGGCCGCGGCGATGGCCGCGGGCCCCGTGAGCGGCTCGTTGTTGCCGAAACGGTAGCTGGCGTCCTCGGCGAAGTAGGAGGCGAAGGTCTCGCCGTCCGCGTTGTCGGCCGCCGCGCACATGGCCGCCACCATGGCCTCCCGCTGCCGGGTGCGATCCGGTGCGGCCGGGGCGGTCACGATGCGGTCTTCGGAGCCAGGGAGAGCCCGTGGCGCTTCATGATCTCGGCGATCTTGTTCATGTCGCGCGGCCCGGGCGGCAGTTCGCTCAGCTCCTTATAGTACTTCTCGAGGCCCGGCGGGGAGACGACGGCGACGATGCGGGTCTCCTCGTCGAACGGGTTGTAGAACATGTGCGGCACGCCGCGCGGCATGAGGATGGACGACCCCGGCGTCATCGTGCGCTCCACGTAGTTCAGCTCGACCACGACCCGGCCCGCGGTGCAGGTGAACAGCTCGTCCTGGTAGGCGTGGATGTGCGTGGGAGGACCGCCCAGCCTGGGCGGCACCACGTACTCGAACAGCGAGTACGCATCGCCGGTGTCCTCGCCGGCCAGCCGCAGCATGATCCCGAGCCCGATGGCGCCGAGGTTCTCCCCGCACCCGGGCAGCTTCAGCACGCCGTCATCCGGCTGCCGGCCCGCGATAGCTTCCTGAACGCTCACCACTGTCTCCTTCGCTGGGACGGTTCCCGGCCCGCGATAGCGGCCGTGCTCATAGCCTGCTGGCGCCCTGCGCTGAACGTCGAGCCCGGGTCTCACTGCGCGGGACCGTTACCAGGAAGCCGCGAGACGAATCAGGTCACCGGAGGCCTATTGCGACGAGAACGCAACTGCATGCTGTACCGAATAAGATCGGGGACATGAACCTACAGGTCCCCGGCGTCGCCCGCCGGCTCATCCAGGCAGGCTCCTGGTGACGGTCGTCATGGGCATCGAGACGTCCTGCGACGAGACCGGGGTCGGGTTCGTCAGGGACGGGGTGCTGCTCGGCGACGCCGTCGCCTCCAGCATGGCCGAGCATGCCCGGTTCGGCGGCGTCGTCCCCGACATCGCGGCCCGCGCACCTGGAGGCCATGGTCCCGACGGTAAGTATCCGGCGGACACACGTCGCTGCTGAGCGTCGGCGACCTGAGCCGGGATCCGGTCAGGCACCTGTCGGACACGCTCGACGACGCCGTCGGGGAGGCGTTCGACAAGGTGGCCCGGCTCCTCGGGCTGGCGTACCCGGGCGGCCCCGCGATCAGTCGGGCGGCGGCGGACGGGGATCCCGGCGCGGTCGCATTCCCGCGCCCGCTGACCGGCCCCGGTGCTCCCCCGCTGGGCTTCTCCTTCGCCGGGCTGAAGACCGCGGTCGCCCGCTACGTCGAGCGCGGCCTCCGGCCGGGAGTCGGCGTCGCCGACATCGCGGCCAGCTTCCAGGAGGCAGTCGCCGACACCCTTAGCGCCAAGGCAATCCTCGCCTGCCGCCAGCAGCGCTGCGACACCCTGGTGACCGTGGGCGGAGTCGCCGCCAACAGCCGGATCCGCGCCCTGCTGCGCGAGCGCTGCGACGCGGCCGGCATCGAGCTGCGGATCCCGCCACCCCGGCTGTGCACCGACAACGGCGCGATGATCGCGGCCGTCGGCGACCTGCTCGTGCGGGCCGGGGAACCGCCGTCACCCCCCAGCCTCGCGGCCATGCGACAGCTGTGCTCCAGGGAGCGCGGCTTGACTGAGCCACCCGGCATGCTGACTGCTTGGGGTCACCTGCTGGTCGGCACGCCGTACGACGAGCCGTGGCATCTGGCGGCGCACCTGGACGACGGGGCCCGCTACGCGCAGCTGCCGGAACTGTCCCTACTCTGGTACGGCACCGGGTATCAGAGGGTGCGCCACCGAGGTTATTGAGAGCTTCCCCCTCTGCCGCATGATCCCCAAGGCGCCGAGCGGCATCCAGGCCGATAGCCGTGACGGCCAGCAGGTCGTCGGAAAACCCGCGGAAGTTGAGGTAATACGCCATCAGTAGCGGCAGGCTCTTCGCCGCGTGGTCCCGGCCGACGTCAGCCGCCATCTGCGTGACCGCGAGCACGTTCGCCCGTTCGGCATCCAGCCAGGCCAATGCCTCATCCCGATCATCGAACTCCTGCGGTACGGGAATCGGCGGCCGCCCTTGGAGCCGACCGTCCGCAGCCTCCGTCGCGGTCTGGTTGTAGCGGAGCAGCCGGTCCCTAGCCATCTCGCGCTCGTTAGTGGTGGCGTGCGTCTCCAGCAGCCGACAAGCGTGCGCGCGACGTCACGCATCCGCCACCGGTCTATGCCGCGTGCCGCCCGGACAAGACCCGCCCTGTTCAGAAAAAAGCAGCACGCCGCGCGCTTCGGCGAACGGAACGTCCGCTAGTGCCGCCACCGCTGCAACGCTCACGTCAGGTCCCGGGTGCACGGCCAGTAGCCTGAACACTCGCGCGGCGGCCGCCGGGAGACCTTGGTATGCCAGCTCAGCGCTCAGCCTCTGAACATCTCTGGGATCATCTATTTGGGCAGCCATCGGTTGGCTCCTTGCTGATTTCAGACAGCCATGCAGCCACACGCCCGCTCGGCCCGCCTGATGCCAGTAGGGAAGCACACGCCTGCCAAAACCACTTATTCGATTAGAATGCCCATGGACCTGCTACATACAAATATCTCACCGAACGAGTCCGTCCGCAAGTCTGTTCGAATTTCCGATTATTGTAGCGAACTGACAGACGAGCCCACCTGCCTCCGAACCCAGCACTGATCCCTATAGTGGTCGAATATCCAACAGGCAGCGTGAAATCCCAGGCCAGCACCGGTAGCCGGATTTCGACCATTACAGGCCAACTCGATCTCCCTGGAGAGACCAGGTCAACGGCTATGACAGGATTGTCGGCACCCACAGGCCAACGCGTCACTGGACGAGGAGTTCACCCACGACGGCGAGCTGATGTCGCTGCGGCTGATCTACCTGCACATGATCGAGGAGTACGCGCGGCATATCGGCCACCCCGGCTTTCTCCGCGAGCAGGTCGACGGCGCGGTCGGCGAATGACCTCCCGGTTACCAGGCGGCAAAGTTGACGTACTGGCCGACCGGGACCGCGGGCAGCGGCGTGAACCGGCCCCGGTCGGGGCCGCCGACGTCAAGCCAGCCGAACTGGATGCCCTGGACCAGGGCGTACCGCCCCTGCGGCGCTAGCGACAGCACACCGAGGCTGTCCTCCACGGTGACGACGTTGACCTGGTCGTACCGCGCCGTCTCGGTGCGGAGCAGCCGGACCAGCCTGCCGGTGGCGGCCTGAAGCTCGGCAAACTGCACGACGACGGTGTGGGTGCTGGCCCGTGGAGTCAGATCACGCCAGGTGACCACGATGACATCGCGCCCGTCGGGCGTGATCTGCGCGCTCACGACGGAACCGGCGGCGACCACGCCGCGCGGGACGATCACTGTCCCCGCCACCAGGTTGTCGCCTGGCGCGGCGGTGTCGAGCAGCCGGATTCCCCGCGGTGCGGACATGAGGCCAGATTGGGTGGAGCGCAGCCAGGTGAACGCGATTACCCGGCTTCCGTCCGCCCAGGAGGGCGGCCCGGGAATATACACGCTATGGGGCGGCGCGGTCCAGGTCCGGGTAGCCCCGGTGGCTAGGTCGAGGACCTGAATGGCGCCCACGGCGTCCGCCGAGGAGTCGCGCATCAGCGAGACCGCGAGCAGCTTGCCGTCGGGAGACAGCGCGATGCCCTCCGTGGTCTCGTTGCGCATCGGAGCGGGTGCCAGCTCAGTCAGGTGGCCGGGCTTACCTGCATCGGAGATAGCGAACCGGAACAGGCGGAGGTCCAAGCCGATTTTGGTTGGTGCCTGGCCTCCTTGGACTCCGATGATGAAGCTGCGGTCATCGGCGGCGGCGGTGACGAAGGTACCGCCAGAGTCAGCCCACTCCACAGGGAGGGCCGACGGCACAGGGACGGTACCGGTGACCTTCCCGCTGGCGGACGCGCGGACCACCGCCTGTATCCCGCGGCCGTCGGGGCTGGAGCTGGTCGTGACGTAGAAGTGCGGCAGGCTGGCCGGGGCTGATCCGGAG
>JASHTQ010000418.1 GCA_030040475.1 Streptosporangiaceae bacterium | reverse complement strand
GGCCGGCCGGCCAGCCGCGGCGAGCGCCGTGCCAAGCGCCGCGGCCAGGTCGCCAACCGTATGCCTTGGTTCAGCCGAAATAACGAAATCTACTTCACGCTGATCACGTGCATCTTGGGCCTCGGCGATGCTGATCTGGAATTCCACACTTAGCCCTTCCCTGCCCTTCCCTCGTGGAAAATCGCCGTAACGCCGAGGGCACGATCCGTGATAGCAACAAGTTCGCGCCCACTTTGGGCAATCCCGCCTAGGAGCGCGATTCGCCATGATACATTCTCGAAGCCCTGGCACTGCCCGGTTCGCCTTGTCGTGATTGCGGTTGTGCATCTTTTGAGCGCCAAAACGGGAGATTTGGCTGCTGCGTCTTTGACTGTGTGTTGGGGGGGCGGATTCATGAGGCGTATCTCGCCGCGCGTCACTTACGCAAGTGCCGGAGTCGCGCTTGTCGTGGGCTTGGCCGCGCTCGGCATCGGCGGGCACGGCCTCCCCGCCCTGGGCATGCAGCTGCGTAGCGGGCAGGCGTGGCTGGCCAATGCGGCCAACCATTCGATCTCGTTCATCGACGGTTACTCGGGCGACGTCGTCAGCTACGTCGATGTGCCCGGCGAGGCCGCGTCCGGGCAGGTAGTCAATACCGCCGACGGCGCGGTCGTGGCCGGCCCTGACGGTCACCTGATCTCGGTCAGCAACGACAGCTTCGTCACCACGAACTCGGTCGAGCTGCTCAGCGGCCAGCTCACGGCCGCCTCGGGCGGACCTAACGCGCTGTACGCGATTAATAAGTCCGCGGGCGAGGTCCAGCAGGTCAACCCGGACAGCCCGCAGCTGCCGCCGATAGGCCTGCCGATCTCGGTCGGCTCGCGCATCGTCACCCCGGTGGTGGCACCGGACGGGTCATTGTTCTTCGGCATCCCCAAAACCGGCTCGGTCGGCCACATCGCCGACGGCCGCCTCACCGTCATCAAGGGCGTCGGGCGGCCGGGCGGGCAGCTCGATGTCCTGCTGGCCGGCCAGCAGCCGGCCGTCGCCGACATCACCGACGGCGTAGTCAGGCAGCTCGGCGCCACCACGGTCATCGGCCAGCCGGTCACGCTATCCCCCGGCGTGCGCCCCGTCGCGGTCGTGACCGGCTCTGACAGCCTGAACGGACTGCTCGGCGTCGTCGGCCCGGCCGCCGTGGACACCGCCAACGTCGCCTCGGGCACGCAGACGAGCACGCGGATACCACCCGGGTTCAACCCGACCTCGGCCGCGATGCTCGGCGCGAACATGGTGCTGGTCGACTCGTCCCTGCGCGAAGTGCTGTTCGTGAACACCGCGAAGGGAACCACCAAGCTGATCCAGATGCCGGGCACGCACCTCCCGGACCAGCTCACCGTCCAGGACGGCCTGGCCTTCGTCAATGCCAGTGATGGCTCGGCCGCGCTGGTCATCAACGGCAACGGCCAGCTCAAGCGCGTCACCAAGTACACGACCGCGCCGCCAACGCAGCGGCCGAAGCCGGCCACGCTGCCCAGGCAGGTCAAGACCCTGAACCCGCCGGCGAGTCCGCACGGCACGGGGCAGTCGTCGGGCCCGCCGAAGCCGCCAGGCGCGCCCGCTGACCCGACTGCAGTGCCCGGCAACGCGATGGCCCTGGTCAGCTGGGGCGCGGCGGCGGACAACAACAGTCCCGTCACGCATTACCTGCTGAGCTGGTCCGGCGGCTCATCCGGCAACGAGCAGCTGCCAGGCGACAAGCTCAGCGCAAGCGTGTCCGGGCTGACCAACGGGTCGGCCTACACCTTCACCATCCGGGCGGAGAACGCGGTCGGCAAAGGCCCGGCGGCGCAGACCACGCCGGTAACCCCGAGTTCCTCGGTCCCGGCAACGCCGACCGGCGTGCAGGCGAGCACTCCCGCCGATGACGGCTCTGTGCAGCTGAGCTGGACCGAGCCGAACGACGGCGACCAGGCGGTCAGCTACACGGTCACCAACGTCGCCACCGGGGTCACCACGACCGATATCGCCGGCACGACCGCGACCATCCAGGACGTGGTGACGGCCGCGACCGCCTTCACCTCGCCGCCGGCCACCTTCACCTTCACCGTCACCGCGGTCGACGCGGGCGGCCGGGTGAGCTCGGCATCCGCGCCGAGCGCCGCGGTGACCCCCTACCTCGCGCCCGGCACCCCCGCGGTGGACACGAACGACATCGAGTACGCCACGAACGGTACGTCGGCCACGCTTTCCGTGAGCTGTGACGCCGCCTGTGCGCAGGGCGGCACGGTGCAGTCATACACGGTCGACCCCGGCAACGGCGTCACGCCGGTGACCGTGGACGCGGCGGCCGGCGGCGCGGCGACATCGGTCACGGTCAGCGGTCTTTCCCCCAACACGAACTACACCGCCGAGGTCACCGCCACGGACTCGGCGGGCTTCTCGACCGACTCCGCCGATGCCCTCGCGGTCCCGCTCGCGACCCTGGGGCCGCCGACCATTACCGGTGTCTCGGTCACCCAGCCGACGGTCGGCTCCGGCGCTGGCGCGGAAATCGAGGTCGCGGTCACGGTCAACCCCGGCGGCGAGTCCAGCTCTTGCACGTACTCGATCGCCGTCGGCGGCGGCGGCGGCACCGACAACGGCGTCTCCTGCAGCACCACCGCCGCGGCCGAGATCACCGTCCCGGACTACAGCACCTCCTACAGCGTGACGGTCACGGCGTCCAACGCGGCCGGCCCCGCCCCGGCATACAGCCCGGTGACCGGGACCAGCAGCGCGAAGGCGATGACGTTGAACGCGCTGACCGCCTTCAACTGCACCAGCGGACCGTACTGCGGCGGCGCCGCGCACCTGCAGGCCGGGCCGGCCTTCGATGCCAGCACGGAAACGGCGCTGGTTCCGGAGAACGGCCTGGTCTACGCCAGCTGCGAGGACAGCAACGGCGGCCCCGACTCGGGTAACGATGCGGCCTACCCGTCGAACAAGAATTACTACGTGTGGGTCAAGGTGACCAGCTCGTACGGCAACGGCTGGGCGAGCGAGCTTTACTTCCCGAACCCGCCGAGCGTCTCCGCCAACCTGCCGAGCTGCTCATGAGGCGCCGCTTGTGAGGAAGACGCGTGCCCGGGGCAGGCAGCCCGCCCCGTTCGACCCGCGGCTGCCGCCGGAGATCCCCGGCGTCACCGACCTGACCCCGGTGGGCGGCGGCGGCAGCGCCAGCGTCTACAAGGGCCAGGAGACCGCGCTGCGCCGCCCGGTCGCGGTCAAGATCCTGCACACCCGGCTCAGCGACGCCAAGGCGCGGGCCGGCTTCGAGGGAGAGTGCGAGCGGGCCGGCCAGGTAGGCGAGCACCCCTACGCGGCCGACGTGTACCGGCCCGGGTTCACCAGCGAGGACTGGCCGTACCTGGTCATGCGCTACTACGCGCGCGGCAGCCTCGCGGGCGCCCTCCGCGGGCCCGGGCAGCCGCTCAGCGACACGCTCGCGACGTGCGCGAACATCGCCTGCGCGCTGCAGTACGCGCACAACCTGTCCATCGTGCACCGCGACGTCAAGCCGGAGAACATCCTGGTCGACGCCTACGGTGAACCGGCACTGGCCGACTTCGGCATCTCCACCGACCTGGACGCGGCCACCAGGACCCTGCGCCACGCGATGACCCCGGCGTATGCCGCGCCTGAGGTGCTGCAGCACGGCGGCGGCTGGCCGTACAGCGACGTCTGGTCGCTGGCCGCCTCGCTGTACGCGCTGCTGTCCGGGCACCCGCCGTTCTACGACCACCGGCGCCAGGACCCGCGGGCCAACCTCCAGGCGCTGTCCGGCCCGCTGCCGCCACTTGGTCGGCCCGACGTTCCCGACCACGTGGTGGCGACGCTCTCCCGCGCGCTGATCGGCCGCCACGACACCAGGACCGTGTCGGCCCAGCGGCTCGCGGAGGAACTCAACGTCAACCTGGAAATGCTCGGCGCCGCGCCGGTCCCCATCAGGATCGAGCCAGGACACGAGACCGGCCAGCAGGCCGCGGCGGCACCGCCATGGCCTGCTTCCCCGGTTCGGCTGGCCGCTCCGCCCGGACGGTATGAGGCGCCCGTGCGGCACCAGACCGAGCACCCGCAGGGTCGGCACCAGACCGAGACCGGATACCCGACCACCTACCTGTCCGGCGGCAGCTTCGCCGCGCCGCCTGGCCCCGCCGCGCCGCCTGAGCCCGCCGCGGCGCCTGGCCCCGCCGCGCCGCGTGACCCCTACCGCACGGCGTACCCCACGCAGGGCGGCAGCACCACCGGTTTCATCGACACCGGGCACTACCGCCTGCCGAATCCGCAGCAGGAGGTTCAGCCGCGAAGACGGCGGAGTCCCCGGCTCGTCCTGGCGGGGACGGCCGTGGCCGTGCTCGTGATTCTCGTCGTGGCGTACCTGATGGCCGCGCCGAAGCATCCGTCCGCCTCCGGCGCACGGCCTTCCGCGTCCGCCACCGCGTCGTCGGCCAGGACCGATCCGGCGGGCAGCGCCGCCACGGTCTCGCCGCCGCAGCACGTCACGGCCGTCGCGGACGGGGACACATCCGTCCGCCTTTCCTGGACCAATGCCGGCACGCACGCCGCGGACTCCCAGGTAATCGTCTCCATGGGCAGCGGCTACAAGACGCGCGCCCTCCCCAACCAGAGCCCGCAGGTGATCACCGGCCTTACTCCGATGCAGCCCTACTGCTTCGCCGTGGGGTACTACGTCGGGTCGGGACGGGGGGTCGCCTACTCAAAGGTCACCACGAGCTCCTGCGTCAACGGCGGTTCCCCGGTCAGCAGCTAACGGCGGGTGCACCCGGGCCGAGGGCTAGCGGGCCGGAAGCAGGAGCCGGCGCAGCCGCTTGCGCCAGCCGGCCGCCGCGAGCGCTGACTGCCGCGCCGTGTCGCTTAGCTGCCAGGCCGCGTCCGCGTCGGCGTCGCCGACCCGGTCGTAAAGCGCCCGTTCCGCCAGCAAGGCCAGGTCACGGACCTGGCGCGTCGCGGCAGGGACGGTCGCGGCGGCGTGCGCCGCGACGGCGGGCGCGCTCTGCCCGGCGATGCGCACCCCCGCCTGCCCGAGCGG
>JASHTQ010000040.1 GCA_030040475.1 Streptosporangiaceae bacterium | reverse complement strand
ACGGTCGAGTGCCACGGCGTGGGACTCGTAGTCCACCCGCGGACGGCGGACGTGCGCCGCAGGTGAGTGATCCAGGAGTTCTTCCTCGACGGCGTACTTATAGAACCCGGCGATGGTGCACAGACGCCGGGTGACGGTCGCCCGTGCCCGGCCCCTGGCTTCCAGTTCCCGGGCGAAGGACTCGATGTCGGCGCGGCCGACGGCGAACAAGGCCAGCGACCGGGCCCGGCACCAGGTCGTGAACTGGCGCAGGTCAAGGGCGTACGCCTCTCTTGTCAGGCCGCGGTAGCCGGCCAGGTACCCGGCGAGGGCGAGCCGTTCGGCGTCGGTGAAGGCAGGCTGGATCGTGGCGAGCGCGGTGGATGGGGCGGCAGTGGTCATCGGGCACCTCCCGGCCGGGCTGAGACCCGGGAGGCTGGGCCAGCTGCGGGTCCCAGCGATTGAACGGAACCTCACCGTAAGCCGTCCGGCGGCGTTACGCTATGCCACCACTCGGCGCGCGCCGGGAGTACGCCAAGCCTCCAGAAAATGCGCCGGATCGCCGATTCGGCAGGCGATCGCGATCGCGCTTGATGCCTGTTCGCTGCGCGCAGAATGTCCGGTTCTGGCTCGTGTTCCGGGGTCGCTGACCTGGGGCGGACGTGTGTGGTGTCCGGGTGTGCGCGATCGTGCTGGCCCGGTGATGGCCCGGCCCGCGGGCACAGGCCGGCGGGCCACGGCAGCTCGGCCTGCCCGGCGCAGGCGCGGGTTCGGCGATTGCGGCGCTTTGCTGTCATCCGTAGTGGCGCAGCTGTGGCCATGTCTGGGCCCACGGCTGGCGAAGGCCGGTGCAGATGTAGACGTGGCCGTCCCATTCCTGGTTGCGGAGGCCGTACGGATTCGACAGGGTGGCCGCCACCCGCACGCTGGTGAAGAACTGCGTGAGGTAGAGGTAGGCGCCGGAGCCTGCGACGTCGACGGGCCCCGGCATGACGGCCACGATGGTGGTGGCGTGCGGGTTTCCGGGTCCCCACCACCATTCGGTGTTGTCTCCGCTGACGGCGGTCGGCAGCCCGGTTCCCCGGCCGAGCTCGTTGATGGCGCCGGCTTCGCCGTAGTCGCCGGTGAAGATCACGGCGCTGGCCCGCTCGCTGGGCGGCAGCGACTTCCACACCCCGTCAACGGTGCGCACGAACTGGGGCCATCCGACGGTCTCGCCCAGGGTCGGGTTGGTCTTGTAGGTCCAGGCGATGTCAGCCGCCGGGAGCACCGGCAAGACGATCGGGAGTGCCACTGCGGTGGTGAGCGCGCTGGCCAGCAGGAGATTGCGCAGCCGGCCGGGCCGCGCCGCCAGCCATGCGTCGATGGCCACGGCGCCGGCGGCGAGCAGGTACACGTACGCGGCGCCCAGGTAATAGGTCTGCGCGCCGGTGGTGACCGCGAAGAGCACGAACAGCAGCCCGTACGCCCAGGCCATCGCCCGCCATAGCGGCCGGCCGGACCGCCACAGGAACCGCAGCCCGGCCACCCAGACCCAGGCCAGGGCCAGGGTGACCACGCCCAGCTGCCCGACGACCCAGGTGGCGATATGGGCCAGGCCCCCGTTTTCCCGGTTCAGCGCCTCGGTCATGGCGATCGTCGCCCACCCGTGCTGCGCCTGCCACCACAGGTCGGGGACCTCGAAAGCCACCGCGATCACCGCCCCGGCCGCGAACCAGCGGTTCCAGATCATCCGGCGGCCGCCGCTGACCAGCGCGCCGCTGACCAGCGCGATGGCGAAGAAGCTCATGCTGTGGTCGTCGGTCAAGCCGAGGCCCGCGACCAGGCCGCCGGCCAGCCACCAGCGGCAGTCGCCGGTCCGCCCGATCCTGGCTACGACCAGCGCCAGGCCCGCCCACGCCAGCAGCGCATACGATGTCGTGTTGGCCACATGGGCGGCTCCCAGCAGCACCGGCATCGTCGCGGTGCCGATCGCCGCCAGCAGTTGCGCCCGCTTGCCGCCGCCGAACTCGCGGGCGATCAGCCCGCCGGCCACCACCGTGGCCCACGCCGCAAGCGCGGGCCACACCCGCAGCCCGGGCAGCGACACGCCGAACAGCTTGAGTGACACCCACGCCAGCAGGGGCCCGAGCACCGGCTGATCAACATAGCTGGCCTGCAGATGCCGTGCGCCATCCAGGAAATACAGCTCGTCGCGGTCAAAGCCATACCGTTCCGACAACACCATCAGCACGGCGAAGACGACTCCGCCAACCCAGATCACGCGCCGGTCGAACGGGCTGGCGACCGGCATCACGGCGGCGGCGCGCCGGGCCTGCCCCGATTGCTGGCCGGATTCGGCGGCTGGGATCGGGCCGGCGTGGAAGGCCTCGCTCAGCCCGGGCAGCGCCCGGTCGCGGCCGGCGCCGGATGCCCCGGGGTCGCCGGGTGGATAATCGCCGGCGGCTGTGTCCATGACTGATTCTCCTTCGGCGCGGAGTCCGGGGGTAAATCTGGCGGTGATGCTCCTCGCAGCGGTCCGCCATGGCGGCCACTCTTC
>JASHTQ010000039.1 GCA_030040475.1 Streptosporangiaceae bacterium | reverse complement strand
CGACTCAGGTACAAAGGTCCCTACCCGGCGGGACCATAGGCCGGATCGGCGGCAGGACCAGCGAACTACCGTTGGCACCCTTGACGGCCGGCCTCGGGAACGAGGAGGAAGAAATGGAAACGATGGAGGAGCTGCTCGGCGCCCACCGGTTCTTCGCCGGGCTCGACACCGACGCGCTGCGGCTGATGGTGTCATGCGCGTCCAACGTGCATTTCGCGGCGGGCGAGTACCTCTTCTGCGAGGGAGAAGCCGCCAGCCGCTGCTACGTGCTCCGGGAGGGGAGGGTGGCACTGGAGATCCACTCGCCGGCCCGGGGGCCGGTGATCATCGACACGATGGACGCAGGGGACGTTCTCGGCTGGTCCTGGCTCATCCCGCCGTACCGGTATTTCGGCGATGCCCGCGCCGTGACGCCGGTCAGGGCGACCGCGCTGGACGGCGCCTGCCTGCGCGGCAAGTGCGAGGCCGATGCGCAGCTTGGCTACCAGCTGCTCAAGCGGGTTACCGCGGTGATGTACCAGCGCCTGGAGTCCGCCCGGGTCCGGCTGCTCGACCTGTACGGGTCCGTGCCCGCGTCCGCCTAAGGCCGGCCCGCGCCCGGGTACGCCCAGCGGGCGGGGGACATTGTCGGCGGCCCGGGTGTACATGGCGTTCTCGCCCTCCACCCGGGCCGCTCCGATGGTCAACGGGGCGTGGTCCTGTGTGCCATGCCTACAGGCTGGACCGCGCCCGCCGGCCGTGGTAGGGCTGCGAGTCAGCAGCCCCGGGGACGTAGGTCCCGGACATTCACGATCCGATCGGCCGCCGGGTGGCCCGGTTGCGCGGCGGCCATCCGCCGGCGGGTCGAGGGCCGCACGGTGATCATCTTTTGATCATCCAGAACGAACGGTGGTATCACGGCCCGAGCCCGGACGGTGACCAATGTCCCTGGAAAGCGGGAGACCTCTGACCCGGCAGGTCGGGAACAAGGCCACTGACGCCCGGCCTGGCGCGGCGCCAACGTGATGGCATGCAACGGACCGGACATCAGGGCGCGCCGGCGCCCGGGTGGGTGATAAGGAAGACGCCGTGAAGGACCGAACCGGCCGGACCCCACGCCTGATCGTGGGGATCAGCGGCTCGCGGGCGAGCTGGTGGGCGCTGGCGTGGGCGGTCGGGGAGGCCCGGCGGCGCGGGGCCAGGCTGCTGCTTGTCAACGTCTTCCGTGCGGCCGACCCGCCCTCCCTCGCGGACTACAACCCCCGCTACGTCAGCCCGTCCTTCGACTCGCACGCCGACCACGTGGCGTGCGGCAAGGCATTGATTCGGGCGGCGATTGAGCAGGCCGTCGGCCTGCTGCCCGGTGACGTGCCCGTCGAGCAGGACGTCATCTGCGGACGGGCCGCCGCGACGCTCGCGAGCCTGGCACGGGGCGGTGACCTGCTGGTACTCGGTTGCCGGTACCGTGGACGGCTGCGTCGGCACGCGCCGGGATCGGTGGCGCGCGCCTGCGCGCGGCTCGCCGACTGCCCGGTGGTGATCGTGCCGGAACCGTCGCCAGGGGAGCTTGCGGAGGCCTTGCCGGCCGACCCGGGTCACGGTCACCGGTTCCGCCGGATGCCGCACCGCGGAGCGCGGGCTGCGTCGTGACGATCACGCCGCAGCGCGTCCGCGGTGACGATGTCGCAGACGGCTACCAGCGGGAACGTCAGCGTCATCACCCAGCGATGCGGGGCGCCCACCGCGGCGAGCGCGCCGACCGTGTCGGTCATCGCGTCGAACGACGGCGGCTGCAGCCGGGCGGCCTCCGTCCACCCGCCGACGAGCAGCACAGGGGCCAATGCCGACGAGGCCACACCCCACCACGGTACGTTCCGCACGAATACGGAGGTTCAGCGCGAACCGCGTGCCTCGGGCAGTGGCCAAGGTCCCGCCCATTAGGTCAGGAACATGGAGGCGGCGCGGCGCGAGCACGTCAGTGCAGGCAGCAGGGGGGACCGAGCCGGAATCGCCGCGCGCAGCGCCCGCACACGAGGCCGATCAGGTCCTCTATACCCGTCCCCGCCTGGCATGACACGGGCCGAGAGGACGGGCGCGGAGGCGACGCCGAGCACCGAGCTCACCTTGGCGGCGGCCAGCTCGCGCATCCCATCCGGCACCCGGTGGCCTGCGACCGGGACACGCGCCCCCGCCCGCCGCCTCCGGGCCAAGCCGCCGCTGCGGAATGAAACCCCGCTTCCAGCACCCTGGGAGGTACTGGAACCGGGGTTTCATTCCCCCCGGGCCGCGGCCCAGGCGCCCCGGCTGCACCACGAAGCGCTCAGCGCCACGCTGGCACCACGTCTGGGCGGCCTCGGCGGGACGAGGCGGGCCACCGGTTACCGTAGAGGGGGCCTGGCGGCACTTCGACCGCGTCGGTGCGGTCGCCTCGGGCCCGTGCTGGCGGGCCCGGCAGCGGGGCTCCCCCGGCGCGCAGCGGTGCGGGCAGGCGAGAGCCGGCTCAGGGTGCCGTCATGCCGGGCGGGTTCCCTCGGCTGCCTGCCGGGGCGTAGGCGTCGGTGGCGATGATGCCGAGGGCGGAGCCCCACCGGGTGGCGTGGGCGTCCTCCCCGTCGAGCAGCCTGGTGTCCGGGCCGACGAGGAAGCTCTCCGGGGAGGCGATGAGGCGGTAGCCGCGTCGCTGCAGCAGCCTGGCGATGCCGCGGCTGGCGCGGCCGGTGAACAGCGGCAAGCCCTCCAGCCGGGTGTCGAACGCGGCGGCGAGGGCGTTCCCGTGGCCGATTTCGCTTGCCCAGCCGAGCCAGTCGCGAAGGCCTGGGCCGGTTGCGTCCGGGTCAAGGCTCAGCTTGCTGCCCTCCTTGCCCGCCGCCTGGACCGCCAGCCGGCGCGAAGCCGCGCTCGACACGCCGCGCATGTGCGTCGGGCCGCCGACCACCAGCAGGTCCGCCGCCGCGAGGAGTCCCTCCGTCGCCCGGCCTACCGGGACGATGGTCACCTCGTGGGTGGGGCGCAGCCCGCCGGCCACATGGTCGGCGACGACGTGCGTGTTCCCGTACATCGATTCGTACACCACAAGTGCCCGCATGCTGATCACGTCCTTAGCCCGGTTACCTCCAGGCCAGCCGGCCCGGCACCGGCCGGCTAGGAACGGTGGTCCCGCACCACGGGGACCAAGGTCGTTAGCTGGCGCGCGAACCACCGTTCGTTCGGAATCAAAAGGGAGCCGGGGCGCAGCGGCCGGGACCTGTGGCCCGGCGGGTTCGGGAGCCTGGTTGCGGGCCCAATGGCGCAACTGGGGGACCTCGGTCCCTTGGCGAAGGTTTTCCGGCCGGGGACGCTGAGAGGCAGGTCGGCGGAATCGGTTTCCGCCGCCGCGAAACGGGCGAGGTGAGTCCCGGTCGTCATCGAACGGAATCGCTACGCGGACCTGCTGCGGGTCCTGGCCGTTCCAGGTCATGCCGGTTTTCTTCCTCGTCGGCGGTTACGTCAACTCCCGGTCCTGGATGGCGCACCACGCGGCGGGGGAGACCTGGACCCGGTGGGTCCGCGACCGGGCCATGCGGCTGCTGTGGCCGACGGCGGTGTTCGTGGTGGTGGCGGTCCTGGGCGGTCGCCGTGGCGAGGACGGCGGGCGTGAGGCCGGCCGAGATCGCCGAGGCCGGCTGGCTGATCGCGCTCCAGTTGCGGTTCCTCCCCGGCTACGTGCTGCTGATCGCGCGCCGTGCCGCGCCGAAGCCGCCGAACATCAAGTGCACGGCCCGCAAGTGCCGCGGCAGCCGCCCAAAGCCGCCGGAGGCCGGCGACCGGGCCTGGCCGACCGGGGCATGATCCCCGCGCCGGCTGGTCGCCCTCGCCGGCCCGCGGTCATGAGATCCGGCGTCCTGTGATGCGGTCGGGGATGATGCGCAGGTATGCCTCGCGGCCGGTCCCGACCCACGGCAGGATCGCCGCTTCCTGCTGGACGCGGCGCAGCTCGGCAGGGTGCGTGACGCGGTGCGCCTGACCGCGCACCAGCACGCTCCAGCCCCGGCAGAGCGCCTCGTCGATGTGATCGACCTCGAACGCGACCTTCTCGTCGCCGTGGCCGTCGATGATCGTGCCCTCGCCGGTCCTGATCACGATCGTGCCGTCCACCACGGCAAAGTTGACCGGAAGCACGACCGGGCCGGAAATGGTGCCGAATCCGATCCTCCCGACGCCGCCCGGAGCTATCAGCCGGGCGCACTGCGCCGGGGTGAGCCTGGCGACGCCCGGCCCCGCGGGCGGCCGGGCGCGTCCCGGCGGGACATCCGCGCCGCCGCCGAGCAGCGCGCCCGGC
>JASHTQ010000417.1 GCA_030040475.1 Streptosporangiaceae bacterium | reverse complement strand
CCCCGACAGACCCGCAAACACGGTTGCGGCCAGGTACCGGGCAGCGGGGACAATGGCCGGATGGCTGACTCCTGGATGATCGACGAACTGGTGCACGCCGGGCCGGAACACCTCGACCCGGCCTTCGTCGCGGGCTTCGACCGCAAGCAGGGATACCCGGGGCCGGACGAGGACCTGGCCGTGTTCGAGGCGCACGGTTTTGGCGCGGCCTCGGCCGTGGTGGACATCGGCGCGGGCACCGGGCAGTTCGCGCTCGCGGCCGCGCGGCTGTTCGGGCACGTGACCGCCGTCGACGTATCACCCGCCATGGTCGCCGCGCTCCGCCAGAAAGCCGAGGCGGAGAAGCTAGCCAACCTGGAATGCATCCAGGCCGGGTTCCTCAGCTACGCAAGAACCGGCCCGCCCGCGGACGGCGTCTACACCCGCCACGCCCTGCACCAGCTGCCCGACTTCTGGAAGGCGCTGGCCCTGCACCGGATCGCGGGATTGCTCAGGCCCGGCGGCGTGCTCCGGCTCCGCGACCTGATCTACGACTTCCGGCCCGGCGATGCCGGCCAGGTGTTCGGCCGCTGGCTCGGCAACGCCGCCGCCGATCCCGCCGACGGATACACCGCCGACGACTACGCCGAACACATCCGGACCGAGTTCAGCACCTTCCGCTGGCTGCTCGAGCCGATGCTTGCGCAGGCCGGCTTCGAGATCGTGACCGCGCAGTTCGAGCGCAGGCTGTACGGCGCTTACACGTGCGTCAAGCCTGGCGGGTAGCCAGGATCGCGGCCGCGGCCACCAGGATCACGCCGGGGATGTAGAGCCAGGCGGCCGGCCCGGCGATCGACGTGCGCAGCGTCGTGGCGTGCGTGCTCAGCCTCAGCAGCGGTGTGAACGGGGTGTCCCGGGCGATGAACAGCGCGAGGAAGACGGCCACCGCGACGATCAGCCGCCAGCCGGATCGCTCGATGAGAGCCAGCAGCGAGCCGAGGCCGACCCCGAACAGCGCGGCAGCCAGGTGCAGCGGCCTCGGCGGAGGTCCCGACAGCAACGTCCATGTCGGGCACCAGGGGACGCGGCGGGGAAACCCGGCGGATCCCCAGGCCGGCGTCAAGCGCCGCGCGCAGCGCATCGGGCAGCGCGGCCTCGTCGACAAGCCGGACCACGCCGTCGCCGGTCTCGATCACCATCGTGCCCGCGGGAGCCAGCTCCGCCTGAGTCGGCTCCGACCTCGGCACGGTGTCCACCGCGCCGTCGCGAAGGCGCCACGTCACGCCGGGCGGCAACGGCAAGGGCGCCGTCGGGTGCCTGGCGACGAGCACCAGCAGGTCCGGATCGCCGACGAGCGCCTGGGCCACCAGGGCGCGCTGCGCGTTGCCTCGCGCCAGCGCCTGCAGCGGGACCTGCGACGCGTGCGCGAGACCCAGCCGGAGCAGCAGGTCCCCGGCGCACCGCGCCGATTCGTCGCGGGGGAGCCCAGACGTGCGGGCCAGCCCGATGAGCCAGCGGTGCAGGGGGACGCGGGGAAGCACGCCCGCGCGCTCGGGAGCGTAGCCGACCGAACCAGGGCGGACGCTGTCGCTGCCCACCGGCAGCAGCCCGGCGGCCGCGGCGAGCAGCGTGCTCTTCCCCGAGCCGTTCGGCCCCTCGACCGCGACCACGTCGCCGGGCGAGGCGGTCACCGACACATCCCGGGCCACCACCACGCCGCGCGCCGCTCGCAACCTGCGCGCGGTCAGGACCAGTGCGAGATCATTCATCGCGCCCTGTCAGCCGGGTGTAGAGCTCCCGGTACCGCGCCTGGGTCGCCGCCACCACGTCGGGCGGGATCACCGGCCCAGGCGGCGTGCGGTCCCAGTCCAGGCGCGCCGACCAGTCGCGCAGGAACTGCTTGTCGAGCGACCGCTGCGGACGATCCGGCTGCCACTGCGAGGCCAGCCAGAACCGGGACGAATCCGGGGTCAGCACCTCGTCGGCCAGCACGAGCGACCCGTCCGCATCCAGGCCGAACTCCAGCTTCGTGTCGGCGATGAGGATGCCGTGCGCGGCCGCGAGCGCCGCTCCCCGGCGGTACACCTCGAGGGTCACCCGCTCCAGCTCGGCCGCCACCCCCGCGCCGACAAGCAGGACCAGGTCCGCCCTCGTCATCGGCTCGTCGTGGCCAGCCGCGGCCTTGGTCGTCGGCGTGAAGACGGGCTCGGGAAGCCGGGAGCCCTCGCCGAGGCCGGGCGGCAGCCGCACGTCGCAGATCGTACCTGTTTCGTTATAGGCAGCGAGCCCGAGCCCGGCCAGGTAGCCGCGCGCGATGCACTCGACCGGCAGCATGCGCAGCCGTCGGCACCTGATCGCCCGGCCCGCCCACTGCGCGGGAACATCGGTAGCCGAGATCACGTGGTTGGCTATCACGTCCGTGAGCTGCCCGAACCACCACAGCGAGAGCTGGGTAAGCACGACCCCCTTGCCGGGGATCGGCGTGGGCAGCACCACGTCGTACACGCTGACCCGGTCGGAGGCGACCATGACGATATCGTCGCCGTCCGCGTAAAGCTCCCGGACCTTGCCGGAATGCACCAGTTCCACACGCACCCCTGGAAAGAACCGTACCGTCGGCGCTACATAGGTGAGGCGCCGGACAGCATACCGGGGCCTGGTGCGCGTACCATCAGGTGCCATGGCGGACCTCGGGGTGCAGTACCTCCAGGTGCAGACGACGACCGATTCGCGTGCGGAGGCGATGGAGCTCTCCCGCGCCGCCGTCGAGGCGAGGCTGGCCGCGTGCGCCCAGGTGGCAGGGCCTGTCGCGTCGATGTTCTGGTGGGACGAAGGAATGGAGCGGGCCGAGGAATGGCTCGTGCTCCTCAAGCTCCCTGCCGACCGCTACGACGAGCTGGCCGCCTTCCTCACCGAACGGCACAGCTACGACGAGCCCGAGATCATCGCCCTGCCCATCGTCGCCGGATCTGCCTCGTACCTGAACTGGATGCGGGAGGAGACCCGCCCCGCCGAGGGAGCCTTAGCATGACCGGCCTGGTGGGACCGCGCGGGCTGACCGTCCTGGTGATCGTCGGGATCGCGGGGATACTGCTGGCCTTCATCGGCTGGTCGCAGCGCGGCACCGGGCCGGCCCGCACCGCCGGGATCGCCGCCGTCACCAGCGTCTACGCCGCTGTCGGCGGGTCCGCTCGATGAGCCGCGGCTGGGCCAGCGGCGGCCCGAGATCCCCCGTCCACGACGGCCGGGCCGGCGGGGCCGCCGCGCCCGCCGCGCCCCG
>JASHTQ010000038.1 GCA_030040475.1 Streptosporangiaceae bacterium | reverse complement strand
GCTACGGCGGGCGGGAGCCTTCGGCGCGGTCCTCCGGGTGCTGGTGACAGCAGCCTTCGGCGCGGTCCGGGTGGTGCGTGCGGTGGTCGTGCTCGCGGCGGGGGCGGCAGGGGTTTGCGGCGCGCTGCTCGGGGTGCTCGCGGTGTCCGCGGCGGGGGTCTCTGGCGCGGTGCTCGGGGTGCTCGCGGGGTGCGCGGCGGCGGGGGTCTCTGGCGCGGTGCTCGCGGAGTCCGTGGTAGCGGCCTGCCACGCGGCGCGGCCGGTGCCGACGGCGGGCATCAGCGGCTCGGTGGCCTTGAGCAGCTCTTCGGCGAAGTGCCGCTGGGTGGCGAGCAGCTGGCCGGCGAAGTCATAGGCGTTGGCCAGGACCGCCTGCGGCTTCGGCAGCCGGTCCGCGAACGGGATCTGCACCGCCGGGATTCCCGGGATGACGGACTGGACGGTCTCGATCCAGGTCTTGATCGCGTCGACCGCGTACTCCTGGCCCTTGCGGGCGGCGGCCAGGAACTCCCGCGGCAGGTCCGGGATGAGCGTGGTTGCCATGATGATGTGCCTCCTCATTGGTTCTACTGCTAACTATACCAAGCATGATTGAGATGTCAAGCGTCGTGCTTGGCATACGCAGCGCCGGGCGCGGGGGGCGCGGGGGGCGCCGGGCCACGGGCTCGCGGCGGGCGCCGGCTTTATCGCGAGTCACGGTGGCGGCGAGCGGTGGATGACATCCGTGAATGGGGAAGCGGTGGGGTCGTTCGCCGGATAGCGAGCGGTGAATATCGTGGCGCGGATTCCTGGGCAGGAACTCCGGGATCCGCCATGCCCGCGGGGAGCCGGCCGGATAACGGAACCTCCGGATGCCCATCCCGGATGTGTTATCGGATTGTCATATTACCGACCGCGGGTCCTTGGTACTATTCACCCGACAGCGACTGTCGGATGGCTCTGCATGCCAGGCCGTCGGCATAAGGCAGCAACCCGCGAGGGCGGCAAATTCTTAAGCGGGACATGATGCATCATGCGTTTATCGGCGGAGCCATATTCGGTCTCGTTATCATTGTTTTCGTAGCGACGATCATCTTCCTGCGGGAAATGATTATCGTTAACGAGCGGGCCGTCGTTATCGTGGGAACGGCCCTCGCCCTGGCCGGGCTCTTAATCCCATGGTTCTGGGTCACGTTCTCACCGCCGCACGGCTACGCCATCGTGAATGGCGGGATCCTGAAGGCGGCCACCTACTCCGACAGCGGGCTGGCCGAATGGTCGGACAGCGGCGGCAAACTTCTTTGGACGGGGGTTCTCGTGTCGATCCCCATCGCGCTTTCATACCTCACGCCGCTTTATGAGAGCGCCCGAGGCCTAATTAAATTGCTGCATGCCGCGGCCCACCTGCTGGTAGCCTTTGCCCTGATGGCGTTCGTATGGTTGCAGCTTGCGTTCTGGAACTCGGGTTTCCGGGCCGACTTCGTGAATCAGCAGGGCCGGACCCAGAGCGCCCTGGCCGCCTCGCAGTACGTGAGTGGCCACCTGGGAGCCGGGCTCGTACTTTTGACGCTCGGAGTAATTGCCGTCGGCGCCGTGATAATCAAGCAGCTCATCAGCCTGGCCGGGCTCCTGCTTGTGGTAATCATCGTGCTGGCGATCTTCGACAGGGCCGAGCTCGGGAGCCTGTTCCACACGATCTGGACGGAGAATACCTTCCTGCCGGACACCTAGGCGCGACCGGCCGCTGCCGGGGCCGAGCAGATCGGGGGATTCCTCGGCGGCCGGTGAATACGTTGACTGCCGACCGGGACCGCCGGACGCCCTGGAATCCGCGAAGACCGACGTTGTGCTTGACTGCGCGGGCGTCCGCCTGGTTCGGCTGGTTTGCGGGCCTGCCGGCGGCGTCTTTCCCGGAATCGCCGGCGCTATCTGCGCTGCCGCTGGCGGCGCCGGAGGTCAAGGCATCAATGACGAGCGACAACGGGGTCCCTTGCGCGGCTCCTGTGCTTGCGTTGACGGATCCGGGAAAGCGCCCGCTGAAATGGCCGGCTCAGGCGCGGAGCGTGATTTCCGGGCCGGCGGAGTCGGGGAAGCTGACGTTGTCCGGCGGAGCGGAGCGCGGGGCGAGGCGGCGGGGATAGCCTGGCGGGGTGGTGGCGGCGCTGGCGGTAGGGGGTGTGCTGCTGCTGACGATGATCGGGACGGCAGCGTGGGGGGCGGTCGGGCTGGCGGCCGGGGCGCGGGTGCCGCTACACCTGGGCTCGGCGGAGCGGGCCTACTGGGCGCCCAAGGTGGTCGGCCTCGTGGCGTGGCCCGCCGTGGGGGCGCTGTGCTACGGGGTGCTCGGGGGAATCAGCGCGAGCGGGGTGGCCGCGGGCTGGGTGCCGGGGGTGCGGGACGTGCTCGTGCCCGCGGTGATGGTGGTGTTGCTGGGGTTTCAGGTGGGGGCGCTGATTCTGGCGCGGCAAGGAACAGAAGATAAAACCCGCCGGGGTTCCCGGGAGGGAAGCCAACCGGCGGGTGAGCGCGGCGGGGGAACGGGAACCACCGCCCGTTCGGATTAATGGGTCTTTTAACGGGGCCAGGGACAGCGGGCGGCGGCAGGGCCTTAGCCTGGCACGTTGTAGCCGGCCTGCTGGCCGGACAGCCAGGTGGGGGCCGTGGCCGAGAGGTCGCAGTTGCCCTCGCTCAGGGTGAGCTTAGAGCCGGGGATCGGCGTGTTCGGGTTGGACGACGGGGAGGCCCACTGGACGGCCTGAATGGGCCAGGGGCCGTAGCGGTGCACGACCAGGGACGTGGCCTCCTCGATGGACAGGTTGTAGTTGGCGACCCACAGGTTGCCGGTGGTCACGCCGACCGCGATGCACGCGTTCAGCAGCGGGGTCAGGTTGTCCTGTGAGCTGTAGAGGTTGATCGGCAGGCCGTTCTGCTTGCGCTCCACGCAGGCCTGGGCCGCGCCCTGGTTGGTCCAGGCACCGGGCTCGACGTCGAGCACGTCGCCGAGCAGCGGGTTGCTGCCCGGCCACTGGTTGACGCGGACCTTGGCCGTGGTGCTGAAGCGGGCCCAGTCCGCGGCGGTCCATTCGATGTCGCTGGTGCCAGTCACGTAGCCGGCGACCTTGACGGCGTCGGCCGGGATGCTGGACACGTTGTCGTGGATCGCGTCGATCATGATGACGACGGGGGTTGACGATGTCATGGTCGGGAGTTTATTGGTCGCGAGGTTCGGGGCGACGGCCTTTACTATTGCGTGTGCCGCCCGCTGCGGGCGGCGGCCCGGACGCCGCGGGCCGCGCGGTCAGTCGCCGTGAAGGAAGGACCCGATGAAGATCGACAACAGCCCGGCCAGGGGGATGCGGGACCTGCTGCCCGCGGACGTCGCCGTCCGGGATCATGTGCTCGAGTCGATCTCGGCGGTCTACCGGCGGTTCGGGTACCAGCGGATCGAGACGCCGGCGCTCGAGGACATCGGGCGGCTGCACAGCGGTGCGGGCGCCGACAACGAGAAGCTGGTCTACGAGGTGCTGCGGCGCGGGCTGCCGCCGCTTGTACCCGCGGATGCCTCGCTGCGCGACCTGGTGGACCTGGGACTGCGCTACGACCTGACGGTGCCGCTGGCCAGGTTCTACGGGCACAACCACGCGAAGCTGCCGACGCCGTTCCGGTCGCTGCAGGTGGGGCCGGTGTGGCGGGCCGAGAAGCCGCAGCGGGGCCGGTACCGGCAGTTCTACCAGTGCGACATCGACATGATCGGCGAGCCGAGCGTGCTGGCCGAGGCCGAACTGATCGAGGCGACCAGCCTCGCGCTCGCGGCCATCGGGCTGGACGGGACCACGATCAGGCTGTCTGACCGACGGTTCCTCGCCGCGCTCGCGGCCGACAGCGGGGTGCCCGAGGCGTCGTGGGACGCCTTCTTCATCGTGCTTGACAAGCTGGACAAGATCGGCTGGGACGGGGTGCGCGCGGAACTCGCCGGACTGGGCCTGTCCGCGGCCGTGATCTCCGCGGTGGAGGAGAAGATCCGGGGGCTGGTGGGGGTGCCGGCTCCGAAGCTGGCCGACGCGCTCGCCGAGGCGGTGCCCGGGCTGGCGGCGCCGGTGATCTCCGACCTGGCCACCACCGTGGCCTGCCTCGACCGGCTGGCCGCCGAACGCTCGCTGAGCTGGGAGTTCGATCCGACGCTCGTGCGCGGGATGGGGTACTACACCGGGGAGGTCTTCGAGGTCACCCACCCGGACGTGTCCTTCTCGGTGGCCGGCGGCGGGCGCTACGACAAGATGATCGGCCGGTCGCTGGGGCACGACGTGCCCGCGTGCGGGTTCTCCATCGGGTTCGAGCGGATCGTGGACCTGCTGTCCGTGGCATCCGAGCGGGACGCGGTGGCGGTGCTCGTGGAGCCGGACGTGCCGATGGCCGACGCGCTTGCGGTGGCACGGGAGATGCGCGCGGAGCAGCCCGGAGCCGTGGTGGAGACGGTGCGCAGGAGCGGGAAGTTCGGCGCGCAGCTGAAACGGCTCGAGGGGGCTGGGTTCACGGCGTTCGTTCTGGTCAGCGTGGTGGATGAGGTAGCCGTGCGCGGGGAGTTGCGCGGGCTTGGCGGCGAGTCCTAGAGTTCCACGCTGGTGCCGGGTTCGAGCCTGGCGACCTCGGCGCCGGTGAACCGCATCGCGAAGCCTCCCTGAGCCCTGGGGAAGACGAGGGCCGCCCCGCCGTGCGCTCGAGGCGCGGGCGGGACGGCCCCCGTTACCTGCGCAGAGCTAGAGCCTCCACGGCACAGAGATGTGCTGGTACACCGGGGTGACGCCGATGACGCCGGCCTCGGGGGCCGGGTTGGGCGCCAGGACGTTGAAGCCGCACTGGCCGGTGGCGATCCCGCCGACCTTGCTCGCCGTGCCGTCGCTGTCGCCGAACTGGACCGCCGGCGAGTTGCCCTTGCAGATCATGTCGCCTGCGATCTGGTTGGCCGACACCTCGTTGCCGTCGGGGTCGTTGTTGATGACGTTCTCGTGCACGTAGCTGCCGTCGATGATCATGCGGAAGGAGCCATACCAGCACGTGGTCACGTTCTCGATGGTCAGGTTGCCGTCGACCGAGCCGTCGAAGAACCCGCTGTACTGCGGGAAGCCGATGTCCTGGTTGAAGATGCCCTGGTTGATGCAGTTGTTGCCGCCGCCGCCGCCGTACTCGTAGACGTTCCCCGCGACCTGGGTGTTGTGCAGCACGACGCCGAGCGAGTCGATGGCGGTCAGGTTGCCCTTGATCGTGTCGTGGCTGGACAGCGTGGGGTTATTCTGGTTCGGGTCGTCGATGCAGGGGAATTCCGGCCCGGTGTCGGTGCCGGTCGTGCCCCAGAGCGTCACGAAAACCGTGTCGCAGCCCAGCATCACCGTGGCGTTTCTCTCGACGTTCATGTTGCCCCACACCGTCAGGTTGGAATTCTTCAACCCGAAGACGGCATTGAGGCTTGCGTTGGGCTCGATGGTGACGTTTCCGAGCACCTGGACCGGCCCATTCTGCACGGCGCATACGCCGTAAATGTCCAGGTTCTCGTAAAGACCAGTCAGCTCGCCCGGGTTGCTCAGGGTGCCGGTACACGTGCTTGTACCGGAGCGCTGAACCGGCGATGCGCCGGCCACCCCCTGGCCCGCAGCGAGCACGCCGAGCAGTAGCCCGCCCGCTCCAAGCGCGCACGACAGCGTGCGCCAATTCGGCCTCATCGGCGTTTGTCCTCCTGCATTCGATTGCGTTGACCCTTAGCCGCCGATGCGCAGGCCCTGATCCCTGAACAGCGCGCCGAGCGGCCGGGAATCAGCACATCTTCCGCCGGATCGTGACGAGTCGTCAGTTTAGGGGTGGCCGTGTGCTTTGGCTATGGATCTTGCGGGCTGTTTTTTCTGCAGGAGGACCGGTTTTTGCCGTTTCGCCCGGTGAACTGTGGTTTTAGCCGATTGTTTTTCCGTGATCGCGGGGTGTAGCGGAGTGACGGCTTGTGCCGATGTTTTATCTGTGGGGCTGGTGTTACTTGTGAAGGCTGTGAGCCGATATAGTCGCCGGGTAGCTTCCGGGGCTAGCCCGCCGCGGCGGTCAGGGGCTTGGTGTCGCGGGCGTGCAGCGGTTCGCCGCAGGCCTGGCAGACCAGCTGGGCGGTGAGCTGGTGGCCGCAGTGGTGCCGCAGGACCAGCGGCGGCCCTTGCTCGCCTGCCAGGTACTTGTCGCCCCAGCGCATCAGGGTGACGATGACCGGGTACAGGTCGCGGCCCGCGGCCGTCAGGTGGTACTCGTAGCGCGCCGGGCGCTCGCAGTACGGGCGCCGCTCGAGGATGCCGGCGGCGACCAGCGTGCGGAGCCGGGCCGCGAGCGTGTCGCGCGGCGCCCCGGTGCGGTGCACCATCTCGTCGAACTTGCGGTTCCCGAGGAAGACCTCGCGCACGGCGAGCAGCGCCCACTTCTCGCCGACGATGTCCAGCGTGCGGGCGATCGAGCAGGCCCGCGGGTCGGCAGGGACATTGGCCATGAGCATCAGCTTACCTTAGTCAGTCTGTTTTCTGGACTCACAGACGATCATACGTTAGAGTGAGTCCAGATTCCAGACTTACTAGGAGGACGACGGTGAGCTCCACTCCCCCGGCGACGGCAGGAACTCCCCCGGTGACGGCGGTCGATGCCCGCAGGGTCACCGCGGTGATCGGCGTGCTTGCACTGGCCGTGTTCATGTCCAGCCTGGACCTGTTCATCGTCAACCTCGCGTTCCCCTACATCAGCAAGCAGTACCCGGGCACCAGCCTGAGCTCGCTGTCCTGGGTGCTGAACGCCTACACGATCGTGTTCGCGGCGGTGCTCGTGCCGGCCGGCCGGTGGGCAGACCGGATCGGGCGCCGGAAGCTCTTCGTCGGCGGGCTGGTCGGGTTCACCGTCGGGTCGGCGCTGTGCGGGCTGGCGCCCGGGGTGGCCTGGCTGATCGCGGCCCGGGTCGTCCAGGCGGCCGGGGCGGGGGCGATGGTGCCCGCGTCGCTGTCCCTGCTGCTGGCCGCCGTGCCGGCCCAGGGCCGGGCGAAGGCGATCGGCACCTGGTCGGCGTTCGGCGCGCTCGGCGCCGCGCTCGGCCCTGTCATCGGCGGCAGCCTGGTGCAGATCAACTGGCGCTGGGTGTTCTGGATCAACGTGCCGGTCGGGGTGCTCGCCGTGATCCTCGCCGCCAGGGTGGCGCCGGAGAGCCGTGACTCGGCATCGCGTGGCAGGCCCGACCTGATCGGCGCCGGGCTGCTCGCCGCGGCCGTCGGCCTGGTCGCGCTCGCCCTGGTCAAGGCGCCCGGCTGGGGCTGGGGCTCGGCCTCCTTCATCGGCCTGCTCGCCGCCTCGCTGGCCTCGGGCACGGCGATGGTGGCGCGCTCGAGGCGGCACCACTCCCCCGTCATCGAGCTCGAGCTGCTGCGCTCGCGGACCTTCAGCGGCGCGTTCGCCGCCTCGATCCTGTACTACGCGGGGTTCGGCGCCTTCGTGCTCAGCGCGGTCGAGTTTCTCACCGGGGTGTGGCGCTACTCGGCCGTCGACGCCGGGCTCGCCATCGCGCCGGGGCCGCTGATGGTGCTGCCGTTCGCCCGCATCGTCGCGCCGCGGCTGACGGCCCTGCTCGGCGGCCCGGGCCGGGTCGCGGCGATCGGCTGCGTCGTCAACGCGGGCGCCCAGCTGCTGTGGTTCACCCAGATCCAGGCCCAGCCGGCCTACCTGACCCACCTGCTGCCCGCCCAGCTGCTCGGCGGCGCCGGGGTCGGGCTGGCCATCCCCTCGCTGCTCGGAGCCGGAAGCGCGTCGCTGACACCGGCGAGGTTCGGCACCGGGAGCGGGATCCTCAACACCGCCCGGCAGGTGGGCACGGTGCTCGGCGTGGCCGGCCTGGTGGCGATCCTGTCCCGGGTGTCCGCCGCCGACCCGGTCCCGACCTTCCGGCACGCCCTGATCCTGATCATCGGGTTCTTCGCCGCCGGAGGCGTCGTCTCGGCGGCCCTGCTGACCGCCCGGCCGCGGCCCGTCCCGGCGGTGCCGCTGGTCCCGCCTGTTCCGGTGGTCTCGCCGGTGCCGGCGGTCTCGCCGGTTCCGGTTCGCGATCTGGCCGCGGCCCCGGGCGGCGCGGCCGCCGCCGGTGACCTTCAGCCGGCGTGTCAGCGCGCTCCGCTCACCGAGCCGTAGGCCTCGAGCCGGGTGGCGGGCGGCGGCTCACCGGAATGAAACTGGACTTCCAGTACCCGCTAGGGGCATGAAACCCCGGTTTCATGACGCTGGCGAAGGCGGCGGCGGGCGGCGGCGGCGGCGGGCGGCGGCGGCGGGCGGCGGCGGGCAACGCATGCGGCGCTGGAGTACGACGTGCAGGCAGGGGCTGGGGGGTCAGCCGAGGTCGGCGATGAAGTCCTCGAGGAGGGCGGCGAAGGCCTCGGGGGCCTCCTGGTGCGGGGCGTGACCGGCGTCGGGGATCAGCTGGACGGCGCCGCGCCACAGGCTCGGGATCGTGAGCCTGTTGATGTAATCCAGGCTGACGAGCTGCTCACCCTCGCCGTGCAGGATGGCAAGCGGCCGGTCCAGCGCGGCGACGATGGCGGTCTGGTCGGTGAAGCGGCCCTCGCCGACGCTGGCCAGCAGGCCGGTCCGCGCGTCGCCGTCGGTGCGCAGGATGTCCGCGACGAAGTCGTCGAGCGGCAGGGCAGAACCGGCCGTGGTGAAGCTGCCCGCGAACGTGCGCGCGTCCGGCGCGGAGACCTCGGCGGTGAACCCCACGTTCATCGCCGGATTCGGCAGGAAGGCCTCGGCCAGCTGATCCGCCGAGCCGACCGGCGGCGTGCCGAACACCACGAACCCGGGCGCCGCGGGCAGCCCCGGAGCGGCCTCGATCGCGATGTGCCCGCCCAGGCTCCAGCCGACGATCACCGCGTCCGCGGCGTCGGTGGCCCGCGCGAACCCGGTCAGCGCCGCGGCGTAGCCGGGCAGCGAGTAGTCCGCGGGGCTCGCGGCCCTGGCCGAGTCGCCGTGGCCTGGCAGGTCAGGGGCAAGGCAGCGGAATCGCTGGCCGAACGGGCCGGCCAGGACCGGGCCCCAGGTGCGCGCCGAGGAGGAGTTTCCGTGTACGAAGATGACGGGGCGTTCGGTGCCCTCGCTGCGCGCGAACGCGATCCGCTGGCCGTCCACCGTGATGTTCTGCTGGTCCACGCTGCCTGATCCCTCCCGTTCGGCCCGCAGCCAGGGTCTCACGAAACCCGGCTCCTGGGTATGCGCGGTGCCGGGGCCCCGAAGTCATGATCGTGGGTCGCTGCTCCCCTTATAAGGCAAGCTTTGACCCACGATCTTGTCAGCGCCGTGAATCCCGAGCTGGCGGGGGCCGGAGCGGTCCCGGCGGGGCGGGCCGTGCAGGCTCCCGGCAACCGGAACCCGCCAAGCTGTGCCGCGGCGACGGCGACAACGTCCTGCTCACGGCCGCGGACCCGTGCCACTGGTGGCTGCTGTGCACCGGAGGCGCGGCCGCGGACAGCAGCACCAAGGCGCTCATGCGCTCGGTAGACGCGGGGCAGACCTGGACCGCCGCGGCCTGGATCCCGAGCCTGACCGAGCCGGTCCGGCCGGGCGAGCTGCCCCGCCAGGACGCTTCCGCGATCGCGGCCGGCTCACCGGAGGTGCTCTGGATCGCGACGCCGAACACCGTCTGGGACAGCACGGACGGCGGGGCGACGTGGCGGCGGGCCGTGTTCGACGAGCAGGGGACGTTCGGCCAGTTCGACGTCCAGTCCGGCGCCCTCGCCTGGCTGCTGGCGCCCGACGCCGGGCTGTGGCACACCGCCGGCGGGACCACCTGGCGGCCGGTCGGCGGCATCGCGCCGTGACCGGTCTGGCCCGGCTGACCAAGGTCTCACCGGAGCGCGGGATCTGCCGCAGCGTGCGCACCACCTCGGCGACCTCCAGGCTGGCCGCCCGGCCACTGGCATTCCTGGGCCGCCCTGGATCCCGGCCTCGGTCGAGGGTGGTGACCGGGGGATTCACCACTGACCGTTCGGATAAATTAGAATTTTTTTCTGAACGATCAGTGGTGCGAGCCTCAGGTTAGGTCAGACGGCCGAGTGGGTACGGCGTGTCATGATCGGAGATGGGAAGGGGGCGCCGTGCGGTATGTGGTCGTGGCCGAGGCCTACCGGGACCTGGAGCGGGTCAGCAGCCGGCTGGCGCTGACCGAGCGGCTGGCGGCGCTGCTGGCGGAGACGCCGGCCGGGCTGCTGCCGACGGTGTGTTACCTGTGCCAGGGGCTGATCGCGCCGGAGTTCGCCGGGATCGACCTGGGGCTGGCGGAGAAGCTCGCGGTGCGGGCGGTGGCGGCGGCCACCGGGGTCGACGCGGCGCAGGTCGCCGCCGGGGTGCGGGAGGCCGGGGACCTTGGCGAGGCCGCCGAGGGGCTGCTGGCGGCCGCCGCGGCCGGCCGGGCCGCCAGCCTGGAGGCCGCCGAGGTGGTGCGGACGCTGCGGCAGATCGCGGCGGCGGAGGGGACCGGGTCGCAGGGGCGCAAGCTGGAGCTGCTGGCCGGGCTGCTCGGCCGGGCCACGCCGCTGGAGGCGCGCTACCTGCTGCGGCTGGTGACCAAGAGCCTGCGGCTCGGCATCGGGACGCCCACCATCCTGGACGCGCTGGCGCAGGTGTACGCCGGCGGGCGGGCGGCCCGGCCGGTGCTCGAGCGCGGCTACAGCATCTGCTGCGACCTGGGGCGGGTCGCGGCCGTGCTGGTCGACGGTGGCGTAAGCGCGGTCGAGGCGCTGCAGGTGCGGCCGGGGAACCCGGTGCGGGTGATGCTGGCGCAGCGGCTGTCGGACGCCGCGGAGATCCTGGCCAAGCTGGGCGGGGAGTGCTCGGCGGAGTACAAGTACGACGGGGTGCGGGTGCAGGCGCACCGGACGGCGGACGGGACGATCGAGCTGTTCACCCGGCGGCTCGAGGAGATCTCCTCGCAGTTTCCCGACGTCGTGGCGCTGCTTTCGGCGGGGCTGGGGCCGCGGGAGGCGATCGTCGAGGGCGAGGTGGTCGCGTACGACGCGGCCGCGGGCGAGCTGCGGCCGTTCGGCGAGGTCATGCTGCGGCGGCGCAAGTACGGGATCGAGCAGGCGATCCAGGACGTGCCCGTCGGGCTGTTCTGCTTCGAGCTGCTGTACGCCGACGGGGAGGATCTGACGCGTTTGCCGTATCCGGTTCGGCGGGAGCGGCTGGCTTCGGCGATAACTGCCGGGCCGCGGCTGCGGCTGACGACGGCTTCTTCGGTCTCGGATCCGGCGGTGCTGGACGCGACGTTCCAGCAGGCGATCACGGACGGGTGCGAGGGGCTCGTGTGCAAGTCCGTCGGGCCGGACTCCGGGTACAAGGCGGGCGCGCGCGGCTGGCAGTGGATCAAGCTGAAGCGGGACTACCGGACCGAGCTGTCCGACACGCTCGACCTGGTCGTCGTCGGCGCGTTCGCCGGGCGCGGGCGGCGGGTCGGGGTGTACGGCGCGGTGCTGCTCGCGGCCTACGACGCGGACGCCGACATGTTCCGCGCGGTGACCAAGTGCGGTGCCGGGTTCACCGACGCCGACCTGGCTGCTTTGCCGTCGCGGCTCGCCTTGCTGGCTCGGTCGGAGCGGCCGGCGCGGGTGGATGCGCGGGCCGAACCCGACGTCTGGTTCGAGCCGGGGCTGGTGCTCGAGATCCTGTCCGCCGAGCTCACGCTGTCGCCGAACTACACGGCCGGATGGGGCCAGATCCAGCAGGACGCCGGGCTGGCCATGCGGTTCCCGCGGTTCACCGGGAGGTGGCGCGACGACAAGGCGGCGGAGGACGCCACCACCACGCGGGAACTGGTGGAGCTGTTCCTCGGCGCGCGGCGGACGCCCGCGGGGGGCTGACGGCCGGTTCGTCCGCGGGCCGTTTCGGTGCGGCCGGATAGTCAATTCCCGACAGGGCGGCTACGTCATATTGCCGATGTGCGCGATCGCCGGCGGCGGCGATGCTGCTCGAGGTTGCGCCGGAGGGCGGCGCAGCGGAGAGGAGTAAGAAATGCCGAGGAAGCGACTACGCCGGCCCGGCTTGCGGGTCCTTGCCGCCATCGCGGGCATCGCGGGCATCGCGGCGGCCGTGCTCGTCGGGGGCAGCGGCGCCAGCCAGGCGAGCACCGTGCCCGGCCCGGTGCCGCACGGCGCGCCGGCGGCGACACCCGCGACGTTCCCGTACCCGACGCCGTGCACCGAGAACTCCGCCAGCTGCACGTACGACAGCGGCTGGTATGCCTACAGCGGAAACTGCGAGGTGGACACGATCGCCACCTGGACGTCGTCCTCGAACGTTCTGGACATCACGGTCAAGATGGACGACCCCAACTGGTTCTCGAGCTGCACGTCGTACACGACCGTGTACTTCGAGCTGACACCGGTGCAGGACGAGGTGGAGGCGGGCCCGTACTGGGGGTTCGCCTGCGCGGCGCTCGACCCGACCTGCAGCAACACGCAGACGTGGACGTACCAGGCCAGCAACGTCATCCCGGCGGCAGATCTGGCAGGCCTCCAGAATCTTTACGTGATCGCCAGCAGCCACAGTTAGCCGGTCGGCGCGGGAATACCACTGCCCGTTCGGGATCATCCTTATGTTCCAGCCGAACGGGCAGTAGCGCGAGCCCCGGTCAGGCGCCCGGAAAAACCGGGCGGGCCGGGGCAGGCGGCGTGGCAGCATGGAGGGATGTACGTGCTTGGCGGGTCGCGGTCGAGCGGCGGCAAGCGCGTGGGGCCGACGATCTACGAGCTCAACGCCCGGGGTGAGAGCCGCTCGCCGCGGGCGATGCTGCGGCTGGTGGCGGCCGGGGTCGGGATCACCTGGCGGGCGGGGCGGCGCGAGCTGGCCACGATGACCGTGCTCGAGGTGATCTCGGGGATCGGGGTGGCGGCCGAGGTGGTGGTCGGCCGACGGGTGCTCGAGGCGCTCCTGCTCTCCCAGCATTCGAGTGCCAGCGCGGGCCTGGCCGGGGTGTGGCCGAGCGCCGTGCTGTTCGGCGTGATCACGGCGGTGCTCGGCATGGCCGGGGTGGTGCTGCGCGAGCAGCAGCGGATGCTGTCCGAACTCACCTCGCGCTACGCCCAGGACCGGATCCTCGACGTGACCTGCGCGGTCGACCTGGCCTCCTTCGACCAGCCGGAGTTCCACGACCGGGTGGCGCGAGCGCAGGCCGGGGTGATGCGGGCGCCGCAGATGGTGATGGGCCTGCAGGGGCTCGGGCGATCGCTGGCCGGGGCGATCGGCGCGGCGGCCGCGCTGGTCGCGGTGGCGCCGCTGCTCGTGCCGGTGGCGCTGGTCGCGCTGATTCCCGGCTGGCTGGCCAGCGGCCGCAGGGGACGCGCGTTCTACCACTTCGGCATGATCATGACGCCGCGCGACCGCGAGCGCAGCTACCTGGCCAGCCTGCTGACCCAGCGCGATCCGGCGAAGGAGGTACGGGCGTTCGGCCTGGCCGGATTCCTGCGCGGCAGGCACGACCGGCTCTACGACGAGCGGATCGCGGAGATGCGCCGCGTGTCGAGGCGGCAGTTGCGCGGCATGGCGGCCGCGGACCTGGCCAGCTCGCTGACCATTGCCATCGCGATCGCGGGGATCTTGTGGCTGGCCGTTTCGCACCACCTGGCGCTGTCCTCCGCGGCGGCCGGCGCGGCCGCGCTGGTGCTGCTCGGACAGCGGCTGGCGTTCGCCGGGCAGAACGCCGGGATGCTGCAGGAGTCGGCGATGTTCATCGACGACTTCCTCGCCTTTACCGAGCTGGCCCCGAACGCGCCGCGGGAGGCGGCGGCGGACGGCTCTGAGGCCAGTCCGTTCGGCGTTGTCGCAGCGGAAGGGGTGACGTTCAGCTACCCGGGTTCGGAGCGGGTGGCGCTGCGGGACGTGTCTGTGTTCATCTCGCCCGGCGAGGTGGTGGCGCTGGTGGGGCCGAACGGTTCGGGCAAGACGACGCTGGCCAAGCTGCTCGCCGGGTTGTATCTGCCCAGTTCGGGTCGGGTCTGCTGGGACGGGGTCGAGACGCGTTCTGTCGAGCGGCGCGAGTTGCTCGCGCACAGCGCGATCGTGTTCCAGGACTTTATCCGTTACGCGCTGTCTGCCGGGGACAACATCGCGCTGGGCCGGCATGAGCGGGCCGCCGACACGGCGGGTATTGCGCGGGCGGCCGAGCGGGCCGGGGCGGACGGGGATATTTCCTCGTTGCCCGATGGATACCAGACGCTGCTGGGTCCTGCGTTCATCGACGGGACCGATCTGTCGACCGGGCAGTGGCAGCGGATGGCGCTGGCGCGGACGTTCTTCCGGGACGCGCCGCTGGTGATCCTCGACGAGCCGACCGCCGCCCTGGATGCGAAGGCCGAGCACGAGTTGTTCGAGCGGATCGGGGAGTTGCTCGCGGGACGTTCGGTGCTGCTGATCTCGCACCGGTTCTCTACGGTGAGGTCCGCGGATCGTATCTACGTGCTGCGCGAGGGGCGCGTGGTGGAGTCAGGCACCCACGAGGAACTGGTGGCCGCCGACGGAACCTACGCGGAAATGTTCGCGCTACAGGCCTCGCCGTATCAGTAGCGGAGC
>JASHTQ010000416.1 GCA_030040475.1 Streptosporangiaceae bacterium | reverse complement strand
GACTGTCCGGTTCAGCGACCTGAGTGGCCAGCTCATCATGGATGACGACCAACTGGCGCGCATCGTCGTGCACGAGCACCCCGAGCTCGGCGATGGCCCGGTCGAGATCGAGGCACTAACCGACGAGGCCGAGGCCATCGAGCAGGCCGCGCTGCGTGTCGCGGTCATCGACCTGTACCTGCCCGACGACATCGTGCCGCGCCGTATCGTCCTGGAGTCCGACGCCTTCGACAAGCTGGCCAGCCAGAACCCGATGGACGAACTGCTGGGTGCCGCCCGGCCGGTCAGGCGGAGTACCAGGCCTACGGTCAGCGGCGGCTCGCGGGGCGATCGTCCTGACTACGCGACCCTGGAACACGCCGGAAAGCCGCACAAGGGCAAGGTCACCGATGCGGAGAAGCAACTGGTCCGCGACCACATCGACGAGATCAACCAGCGGCTGGCCGGGCAGGGCCTGCGGACGATCAGCCTCGCCGACCCGGAGCATGTCGAGCGTTATGACCTGCACCCGCTCGCCGCCGAGCGCAACCTCGAGCTCGAATTCGGGGCCGAAGAGGAGATCGAGGCCGAGGTCGCCTAGCCGTCTCACCGGCCGGGCGAGCCGGGTCGGCGCAGCCGCCAGCCGCTGTCGCAGCGCTCGATGAAGCCGTAGGCGGCCAGCGGGCCCAGGCAGCGCAGCACCGTATCGAGGTCTACTCCCGCGTCGACCGCGATCGTGGCGGGCCAGGCGCGGCCGCGGGCGGGAAAGGCGTCCAGCACCCTGGCGCTATCCTCGTCCAGGTCGTCGCGGGAGGGCGGTAGATCCGGCGACCTCGTTTTCGCCGGGCTCGCCGCGGGCGCGTCGGCGCTGCCTATCGGGGAGAGCATCTCGATCACGTCGGTCGCGCTGGTGACCAGCGTCGCGCCCCAGTCCCTGATCAGCCGGTGGCACCCGGCGGACTGCGCCGACGTCACCGGCCCCGGCACGGCCATCAGCGCCCGGCCCAGATCGGCGGCATGCCGCGCGGTGTTCAGCGCACCGCTGCGCTCACCGGCCTCCACGACCACGGTGCCGCCGGTCAGCGCGGCGATAACGCGGTTGCGGACGAGAAACCGGAGCCTGGCCGGGCGCCGACCCGGCGGCCACTCGCTGACCACCAGGCCTTCGGCGGCGATATCAGCGAAGAGCCCGTCGTGACCGGCCGGGTAGGGATAGTCGACGCCGCAGGCCAGGACCGCGATCGTGGTCGCGCGGGTGACAAGCGCGCCGCGGTGGGCGGCGGCGTCGATGCCGTACGCCCCTCCCGACACAATCGCCCAGCCACGTTCGCCCAGGTCGGCGGCGATCTCTCCGGCCACATGCGTGCCATACGCGGTGGCGGCCCGGGATCCCACCATCGAGACCGAACGCAGGCCGACGCGGTGCAGGTCCGACCGGCCGCGCAGCCACAGCGCATAAGGTCGGGCCCGGCCGAGATCATCGAGGCCGCCGGGCCATTCCGGGTCGCCGGGGCAGATCAGCCTGATGTCCTTGCCCTGGGCCACGGCGACGCCGGACTCGGCTGGCAGCTCGCAAAGACGGAGCCGCCAGCGGCCGAGCGCGCGCTGCAGCGCGGCCCGGCTCGCCGGGGTGTCGCCGCAGCCGGGTCCCGTCCCGGGCAGCACGCCCGCCCTGATCGCGGCCAGCACCTCGGCGGGCTCGCAGCTGGCGAGCAGGGCGCCGAGCGCGGGATCGCCGGGCTCGGCCAGGTAGGTGAGCGCGGCGCGGGCCAGCCGCTGCTCGTCGAGCCTCGCCGGCTGGCCGCTCATCACCGCACACCGAGCCACAGGCCGAGCGCGGCATGGCAGTCATCCCTGTCCGGGCGGGGCTTGCCTGCCAGGTCGGCGATCGTCCAGGCGACGCGGACCACCTTCACCACGCCGCGGGCGCTGATCTGGCCGCGTTCCAGCGAGCGCTCGACCGCGGCCAGGGATCCGGGCGCGGGCGGCCAGCTGCGGCGCAGCTCGGAACCGGGGATCTCGCCGTTGAGCCGCCATGGAGTGCCGCGCAGCCGGTGAGCTGCGCGTTCCCTCGCCTGGAGCACCCGCTTGGCCACGGCGCGACTCGACTCGGCGAAGTTCCTGTCGTTCAGCAGTTCCTTGCGTCCCACCGGCTCCAGCTCGATCTTCACATCGACGCGGTCCAGCAGCGGCCCGGAGATCCGCCCCAGGTATCGCCGTCGCATGGCCGGGCTGCAACTGCAGCCTTCCGCGGGTCCCGCTACCTTGGCGCACGGGCATGGGTTCGCCGCAAGCACCAGCGTGAACCGGGCAGGAAACCTGGCGGTGATCCCCGACCGTGCCACCACCACCTCGCCCGCTTCGAGCGGCTGCCGCAGCGCGTCGAGAACGTCCCTGCCGAACTCCGGGGCCTCGTCAAGGAAAAGCACCCCGCGATGGGCCAGCGACGCCGAACCCGGCCGGATGATGCCGCTGCCTCCGCCCACGATCGCCGCCTTGGTAGCGGTGTGATGCGGGGCCAGGAACGGCGGATCGGTAAGCAGCGGAACCTGCGGGGACAGGGTCCCCGCCACCGAGTGGATGGAGGTGACCTCGAGGGCCGCAGGGCCGTCGAGCCGGGGCAAGATGGTGGGAATCCGCTCGGCGAGCATTGTCTTGCCTGCGCCAGGCGGGCCCAGCAGCGAAAGATGATGCCCGCCAGCCGCGCACACCTCGGCGGCTCGCCGCGCCAGCGACTGGCCGAGCATCTCGGCCAGATCGGGTGTCATCGCGCCTCGCTCCCCGTCATCCGCCCCCTGGCCGCCCGCCGCTTGGCAGTCCGCCGCTTCGCAGTCCGCCGCTCCGGCGGCGGGGAGCTCCTGGCCGCCGTCGAACTCCATCACCGGCGGGCCGCCGCGCAGGCCCGGCGTGCCGCGCAGCCAGTCGGCCGCCCCCGCGAGGCTGCTGGCCGCGATCACGTGCACGCCGGGCACCAGCGCGGCTTCGGCCGCATTCTGCCTGGCCACCATGACCTTGCAGAACCCGGCGTTCGCTGCGGCCACGACGGCGGGAAGCACGCCGCGCACCGGTCGCAGCCGCCCGTCGAGGCCGAGTTCGCCGAAGAACATCACGCCGTCAACCGCGGCCCTGGGCATCGTGCCCGCGGCGGCGAGCACACCCAAGGCGATGGCCAGGTCGAACCAGCTGCCCCGCTTGGGCAGGCTTGCCGGGGACAGGCCGACCGTGATCTTCCGCTGCGGCCACTGTTCGCCGCTGTTGACGATCGCGGCCCGGATCCGGTCCCGCGCCTCGCGCAGCGCGGTATCGGGCAGCCCGACCAGGATCATGCCCACCAGGCCGTTGGCGATGTCCACCTCGACCTCGACCACGTGGCCGGTTACCCCCACCAACGCGACCGAGCACGTGCGAGCCAGCGTCACGGCTAGCCCACCCCGCGGATGTGCTCGATCGTGAAGCCGCCGGTGCCCTCGTAGACCAGCCCGACCACGTCGATCCTGACCTGGTCGAACCGCACGCCGTGGGCGTTCAGCCATTGCACGGCGAGCTTGCGCAGCCTGGCGCGCTTGGCCCGGCTGACTGCCTCCAGCGGCGTGCCGTAACGGGTCCCGGTCCTTGACTTCACCTCGCAGACCACGAGCACCTGCCGCTCGACCGCGACGATGTCGATCTCGCCGTCGGCGCTGCGCCAGTTGCGGTCCAGGATCCGCAAGCCGGACGACTCCAGGTATTCTGCCGCTGCCTGCTCACCGGACCTGCCGAGCACGTCCTTCGCCCGCATGGCCATCACCTCCGATTCCGACGATCGCCGCAGTCGGGTGCGATCCGCAGGACTGCCTCGGGGGCGGTGGATTGCTCGGCGAAGGACTGGCGCGGCGGTGGATAAGGGCACGGAAATGTCAGTGCCGGGCGGTTAAATCCTCCAGGGGGCGCCCGATCCGCCGAGCCTCAGTGCACAGGCCGCTCGTCGTCCTTGACCGCGGCGACGAGGCCGTCCGGGTCGACGAGGCCGTCCGGGGCGATGAGGCCGTCCGGGTCGACGAGGCTGACGGTCAGCGAACTGACCCTCATCTTGCGGAACAGCGTGCTGGGCTGCCGGGGTGTTGTAACAGGGCGGCTCGATGGCGAGCTCGACCAGGCCGTTGTGCGAGCCGTTCACGAGCCATCGCCCGTGGCCGCCGTGGACCCCGATTGTTCCCGGACCGAGCGCGCGGAGCGGGTGGCCGAGCGCAGCGATGCCCGCGGGATGTCCAGGCGGAAGCTGGGCGTCACGACCCTCAGTACGGTGGAGGTGAGCTGCAGGCCCGCGCGGCCCGGACCCCCCGCCAAACAGCGTGTCCGTCCACAGCGAGACCCGGCCCATATCGCTGTAGTCGATAGCGAACCACCTCGCGCCGGAAGACGAGGCGGCTTGCGGCCAGCTAGGCGGGCACTTGCACGGCCGGGCGTCAGCTGCCGGAGCGGTTGTACGGGGCGCGGCCGGGGGGCTGCTCGGGGCGGGGGCCGGGGTGCAGGCGCGGGATGTCGTGCTCCATGGCCTTTGCGCCGAACTCGAACTCCTTGCCGTAGTGGGTCGCCTTGAGCGGGTCGCCGTCGAGGAGCTCGTACTTGGCCCGGCTGTGGGCGATCGTGACGCGCAGCTTGCGGCCGCGGTAGCGCATCCGGAAACTCAGCGAGATCAGGCCGGGCGGTAGCTGCGGGCTGAAGGCCAGCTGGCCGTCTCCGGCGCGCATCCCGCCGAAGCCGGCCACCAGCGCCATCCAGGCCCCGGCCAGTGAGGCCATGTGCACGCCGTCCGAGGTGTTGTGCTCCACGTCGGCCAGGTCCATCAGCGCGGCCTCGGCCAGGTAATCGTGGGCCAGGTCCAGCTGGCCGACCTCGGCGGCGACCACCGCCTGGGTGCAGGCCGACAGCGAGGAGTCGCGCACGGTCAGCGGCTCGTAGTAGGCGAAGTTGCGGGCCTTCTGCTCGGGGGTGAACGCGTCCGGGCGCAGGTACATGGCCAGCACCAGGTCCGCCTGCTTGACCACCTGCTTGCGGTAGAGCTGGAAGTACGGGTAGTGCAGCAGCAGCGGGTAGTGGTCCTCGGGAGTGTTCTTGAAGTCCCACCTCGCGTAGTCGGTGAACCCCTGGTGCTGCGGGTGCACGCCGAGCCGCTCGTCGAACGGGATGTACATCGCGGCCGCGGCGTCCCGCCAGGAGGCGGCCTCCTCCGTGGTCACGCCGAGCGCCGCGGCCGCGTCGGAGTGCTTCTCGGCCAGGCGCGCGGCGCAGGACAGGTTCCGCTGCGCCATCAGGTTGGTGTAGATGTTGTTGTCCTTGACCGCGCTGTACTCATCGGGCCCGGTCACGCCCTCGATCCTGAACGTGCCCGTCGCGTCGTGCTGGCCGAGCGAGCGCCACAGCCTGGCGGTCTCCACCATCAGCTCCAGGCCGGCCTCCTGCTCGAACTTGACGTCCTGGGTGGCGTCCAGGTAGCGGTCGACCGCGTCGGCGATGTCGGCGTTGATGTGGAACGCGGCGGTGCCCGCGGGCCAGTAACCGGAGCATTCCTGGCCGCGGATTGTCCGCCACGGGAACGCGGCGCCGGATAGACCGAGGTCGATGGCGTGCTGTTTGGCGACGTCGATGACGAGGTGCCGCCAGCGCAGCGCGTCGCCCGCCGCGTCCGGGTGGGTGTACATCAGCACCGGCAGCACGAACGTCTCGGTGTCCCAGAAGGTGTGCCCGTCGTAGCCGGTCCCGGTCAGCCCCTTGGCCGCGATCGGCCGAAGCTCCGCCCGCGCCCCGGCCTGCAGGATGTGGAACAGCCCGAACCTGACCGCCTGCTGGATCTCCGCGTCGCCGTCCACCTCGACGTCCGCGCCGTCCCAGAACTCGTCAAGGTAGGCGCGCTGTTCGGCGAGCAGGCCGTCCCAGCCGGTCAGCTGCGCGCCGGCCAGCGCGGCTCCGACCTGGTCGAGCAGGGCGGGCTTGGAGCGCTGGCTGGACCAGCCGTAGCCGACGTACTTGATGATCTGCAGCTTCTCCCCCGGTGCCACCTCGGCCGCAACCACGCACCTGGCCAGGTCCTCGCGGGCCTCGACGCTGGTCACCATCTTCGCCGGGCCGGTTATCTGGTGCGACATCCCCGCCGCCACCCGCAGCCCGCTGACCTTGGTCTTGTGCACCAGAATCGCCCGTGGCAGCGGGCCATCCGTCGCCCCGTACTCCTCGCTGACCAGCGGGGAGTCCAGGATGGCCGCAAGGCGGGGATCGTTGCCGCGCTGCGGCATCTCCTCGTTGGTGACCAGCTCGGACTGGACCACCATGCGCAGCTTGGCGTCTACCGGCTCGACCGTGTAGCTGAACGCGGCGATTGCCCGCTGGGTCAGCGACACCATCCGCACCGAGGTGACCTTGACCCTGGCGCCGGCCGGGGAGGACCAGTCGAGGTGCCTGGTCAGCGTGCCCGCCCGCAGGTCGAGGCAGCGCTCGTGCGAGTGGACGGTGCCGTACCTGACGTCCAGCGGCTCGTCGTCGACGAGCAGCCGGAAGATCTTGCCGTTGGTGACGTTGATGACCGTCTGCCCGGCGTCGGGGAAGCCGTAGCCCGCCTCGGCGTACGGCAGCGGCCGTACCTCGTAGACGGAGTTCAGGTAGCTGCCAGGCAGCCCGTGCGGAGCGCCCTCATCCAGGTTGCCGCGCAGCCCGATGTGCCCGTTCGACAGCGCGAAGATCGATTCGCTCTGGGCGAGGAGGTCGAGGTCGAGTTCCTTCTCGCGGAGCACCCAGGGCTCGGTTCCGTACGCAGCCTGCTTGATCATGGGGCCACCCTAATCGTCGTTGAAAGGGCCTGCGA
>JASHTQ010000415.1 GCA_030040475.1 Streptosporangiaceae bacterium | reverse complement strand
GGGGTCCGCGGCCAGCCGCCGCCGGACGGCGCCGGAGTCGGCGCGCAGGCACGCGCCGAGGAAGCGGTCGGCGTCGGTGATGTCGTCGGTCGCGCCGTGCCGGAGCAGCACCCCGGCCAGGTCCGCGCGGCCCTCGACGGTGGCCAGGGTCAACGGCGAGCGCCCGTCGGGACCCGGCAGGTCGGGCTCGGCTCCGTGGGCGAGCAGCAGGTCGAGCAGCCCGGCCGAGCACCCGTGCCGTACGGCCGAGTACACCGCCGGGGCCGGCTCGCGAGCGTCGTCGTCGTAGCGGCGGGGATCGGCGCCGGCCTCGAGCAGCAGCCGTACCCCGTCGGTGTCGTCGAGGCTGATCGGCGCGGCCAGCGCCATCCTGGCGATCCCGGCCACGTCCGCGGCGCTGGCGAGCAGCAGCCGCAGGCACTCGTGGTCGCCGCAGAACGCGGCCAGGTACAGGTCGTGGTCGGACGGCACGGCGCCGCGCTCGAGCAGCAGCCGGGTCACCGGCGGGTTAGACGCCCCGGCGACCGCGCAGCGCAGCGGCGTCCAGCCGCCGTGGCCCCCCTGCCCGCCGGTGCCTTCGTTGGGGTCGGCTCCGGCGTCCAGCAGGATGCGGACCACCTCAAGCAGGCCGTCGGCCCTGGCCGGGTCCAGCCGGTGCCACCGCGAGCCGCAGGCCGCGTGCAGCGGCGTCCAGCCCGACCGGGCGTCGGCCCCGGTCGCTAGGCCGGGGTCGGCGGCGGTCTCGGCGCGCACGCGGCCGGCGTCGCCGAGCACCACCGCGGTGGCGAAGCTGTGGCCCGCCAGCGACGGATGGGCCGCCAGCATCTGCGCCGCGCGGCCCCTGCCGTCCCTGATGCTGGCCTCGCAGAACGCGTCTGCCAGCCTGTCCAGCTCGCCGTCGCGCTCGTCGGCCATGCCGTCCCCCTTCCCTGTAGGGTCGTGTCATGCCGCGACCTGACCGGAGCAACGCGCTCGATCACGTAGTCGTCATTATGTTCGAAAACCGCTCGTTCGACAACCTGGTCGGCCGCCTGTACGAGCCGGGCGAGGTGGCGTCGTTCGAGGGCGTGGCGGGCCTGGACCTGTCCAACCCGGTCCCGGACTGGGCACCGGACGCCGCCGGAGGGACGGGCCCGAGGCTCCTCCCGTACGGGACCACCACGGACATGAACACCCCGTCGCCCGACCCTGGCGAGGAGTACCAGCACGTCAACACCCAGCTGTTCGGGCTGATCGACCCGCCGGGCAACCGGAACATGGTGGCCGAGCGGATGGTCGCCCCGTACAACGCGCCGGCTAGCTCCGCGCAGCGGCCGACGATGGACGGGTTCGTCGCGGACTACATCAGCGCGTTCACCGCCGAGATGCTGCGGCCGCCCTCCTTCGGGGAGTACGCGCAGATCATGACCGGCTATGCGCCGCTGCAGGTGCCGGTCACCTCGGCGCTGGCCCGCGGCTTCGCCACCTTCGACCACTGGTTCTGCGAGGTGCCGTCGCAGACGTTCCCCAACAGGTCGTTCTTCCACGCGGCCTCCTCCTCGGGGTTCGTGGTCAACATGACCCCCGCGGACTCCTTCCCGCTGCACAACACCGCCGAGACGATCTTCGAGCGGCTCGAGGCGAAGGGCCTGACCTGGCGCGTCTACTGCGACCCGCCCAGCCACCTGTCGATCACCGGGGTCATCCACGCGCCCCGCCTGCTCGAGCGGTTCGCGACGAACTTCTTCACCACCGACAGGTTCCTGCAGGACGCGGCCAGCGGTCAGTTGCCGACCTACTCGTTCATCGAGCCGAACCTGCTCTACGGCCACAACGACATGCACCCGGCGTTCGACGCCATCTTCCCCGGCGTCGACCTCGACCCGCCGTCCGCGCTGCTCGGCGGCGAGGCGCTGCTCGCGAAGGTCTACGACGCGATCCGGACCTCGTGCACGCCCGACGGGTCGAACGCCTACAACACGCTGCTCATGGTCAACTTCGACGAGCACGGCGGAACCTACGATCACGTCCCGCCGCCGCTGGCGGTGCCCCCGGACCCGGCCGCCCCGCCGGGGCAGATGGACTTCGCGTTCGACCGTTCCGGCCTGCGCGTTCCGGCCATCGCGATCTCGCCCTGGATCGCGCCGAACACGGTGATCAACGAGGAATACCGGCATACGTCGGTGATCAGGACCCTGCGCGAACGCTGGCAGCTCGGCGCGCCACTGACCGGCCGCGACGCCTCGGCCCGCGACCTCGCCCCGATTTTCTCCCTGGACAGCCCGCGCGACCCGGCGGACTGGCCCGAGGTGACGCCGCGGCCGGTGCCCGCGTTCACCCCGGCCAGGGTGTCACTCGAGGCCCGGCTGAAGGGCCTGGGCAAGGCGGCCTGCTTCCCGGCGCTTGCGCTCGCCAAGGACCTCGGCCTGCCTGCCCCCGACGTCGACCAGGACGAGGCCATGGCCCGCGCCGACGCCGTCGCGATCATCAACGACGTGTTCGGGCGCGTGTTCACCGGCCTGCGCGCCTAACATCGCTCACGGGGCCTCAGGGTCACCCGCCTCGAGGACCGCGAGGTCGCGGATCGCGTAGCGGCGGTGCTCGCACTCCTCCTTCATCACCACCCGCAGGCAGCGGCCGACCGAGCGCGGCTCCTCCGGGTGCAGCGGCGAAGGCAGCCGCGTCGTCATCCGGTCGAGCTCGGCGTCGGTGAGCCCGTCGAGGATGCCGCGCACCAGCGCCGTGCGGCCGGCGCGCACCTCCAGGATCTCGGCCAGCGACGGGCGCGCGGCCAGGTCGACGCCCAGCGCCGCGGCGTCCGCGGGCGGGTAGCCGCTGTGCGGGAGGCCGAGCCGGTGGTAGGGCGACGGATCGTCGAGAATCGAGCTGCCCGCCCACGCGTCGGTGGCGAAGACGAGATGGCGCAGCGTCTCGACGAAGGACCACTCGTCCTGGACCCGCTCGTTGAGCGCGGCCTCGGGCAGCCGCCCGGCGCGGGCCACGGTCTGCGCCCAGAGCTCCTCGAGCGTGTCCCAGGTCGCGCGGTAGTCATCGGCCGTGCGCATCGACCGCACCTGGACGCGTTCGGGATTGCGCCGGTCGAGCTCGGCCACGACGAACGCGGTGACGTCGACGTCGTTGACGACGACGTTCTCGATCTCACCCGCCAGCTGGACGTCGATGAGCCACGAATCGACGATCCTGACCCGGCTCAGGTCGCAGTCCCGGAACGTCGCGCCGGTGAGATCCGCGGCGGTGAAGCTCGCACCGCGGAACGCGTCGGTGCCGTCGTAGTCCGCTGCCATCGCGCCATTGTCCATGATCGGGTCGGAGGCCGACAACCGGCCGTGCGATGCTGGAAGGGTGACCAGGACCTCGCCGCAGCCTGCCGTCCGCGCGGCGGTCCCTGCGGACATGGCGCAGGTCGCGTCGATCTTCGCGCACTACGTGGCGAACAGCGTGGCCACGCTGGAGGAGATCCCGCCCACGGCGGCGGACTGGTCGCGACGGCTCGACGAGCTGGCCGCGCGGAACCTGCCCTTCCTGGTCGCCGAGGCCGACGGCGCGGTCGGCGGGTACGCCTACGCCAGCCCGTGGCGGGCCAAGCCGGGCTACCGGCATACGGTCGAGGACACGGTGTACGTCTCCCCGTCCCACACCGGCCGCGGGCTGGGCAGCGCCCTGCTCGGTGCGCTGCTCGCCGGGTGCGTGCGCTCGGGCGCGCGCCAGGTCATCGCGGTCATCGCCGATTCGGGTGACGACGCCTCGGCCGCGCTGCACCGCAGGTTCGGGTTCACCGAGGCGGGCCGGCTGGCCGGCGTCGGCCGCAAGCACGGCAGGTGGATCGACACCGTCTTGATGCAGCGCGAACTGGGCGGCGACGGATGAGCACCGCGTTCACCGCCGGGGAACGAAACTGGCAGGACCGGCTGGGAGAGCTGCGGAACGTCGTCCGCCAGGAACTCGTCACCAGGCAGCTGGGCGCGGAACTGCCACCACCGCCCGTTCGGGTCATCGATTGTGGCTGCGGTCAGGGGACGCAGGCCTTGCGGCTGGCACGGCGCGGCTATGAGGTGACGGGGGTCGACGCCTCAGCCGAGCTGCTGGCCAGCTTCGGCGCGGACGTTGCCGCCGAGCCGGCCGAGGTCCGCGCCAGGGTGCGGGTCGTGCATGGCCTTATAGAAGATCTGGCCGAACGGGCCGTGGTTCCTCCCTTCGCGGCCGTGCTCTGTCACGGGGTGCTCATGTACCAGGCGGATCCGGAGCCGGTGCTGCGCGTCCTGGCCGGGCTGGCCGCGCCGGGCGGGCTCGTGTCGCTGCTCGTACGCAATGGCGACGCGCTCGCCATGCGGCCCGGCCTGCTCGGTGACTGGGCGGCCTGCGCTAACGCCTTCACCTCAGCCGGCTACCAGAACAGGATCGGCGTCGCCGCCCGGGCCGACCGCCTCGCCGACCTTGGCGACCGGCTGGCGCGCCACGGCCTCGAGGTCACCGCCTGGTACGGGGTGCGGGTCTTCACCGACATCGCGGCGGACGACGCCGAGCCCCCGGCGGACGTCGACGCCGTGCTGGCCTGCGAGGAACGTGCCGGGCGCACCGACCCGTACCGCCGGGTGGCCGCCCTGCTGCACGTGATCGCCCGCCGCCCGGGCTAGGAGGGACGGTCGCATGGAAGGACCGCTGTGGCAGGACCTGCTCGCCGAGGCGTGGTCGGCGCTCGGCGGCGGCGGGCTCCCTGTCGGGCTTGAGGTCACCGGGGAGCCCGGGCGGCTGCCCTCGCGGCTGCCGGTGGAGGACGTGGCCATCGCCTGCGCCGCGGCGGCCCTGCTGGCCGCCGC
>JASHTQ010000037.1 GCA_030040475.1 Streptosporangiaceae bacterium | reverse complement strand
CTCGTGGCCGGCTCGCGCTACCGCGGCGACTTCGAAGAGCGGCTGAAGAAGGTGCTGAAGGAGATCCGCACCCGCGGCGACATCATCCTGTTCATCGACGAGATCCACACCCTCGTCGGGGCGGGTGCCGCCGAGGGCGCGATCGACGCGGCCTCCATCCTCAAGCCGATGCTGGCCCGCGGCGAGCTGCAGACGATCGGCGCCACCACCCTCGACGAGTACCGCAAGTACCTGGAGAAGGACGCCGCGCTCGAGCGCCGCTTCCAGCCCATCCAGGTGGCCGAGCCCACGATCTCGCACACGATCGAGATCCTCAAGGGACTGCGGGACCGCTACGAGGCGCACCACAGGGTGTCCATCACCGACGGCGCGCTTGTCGCCGCGGCGCAGCTTGCGGACAGGTACATCAGCGACCGCTTCCTGCCTGACAAGGCCATCGACCTGATCGACGAGGCCGGCTCGAGGATGCGGATCCGTCGCATGACCGCGCCACCGGACCTGCGCGAGTACGACGAGAAGATCGCGCAGGTGCGCCGGGAGAAGGAATCGGCCATCGACTCGCAGGACTTCGAGAAGGCCGCGGCGCTCAGGGACACCGAGAAGCAACTGCTCGCGAAGAAGGCTGCCAGGGAGAAGGAGTGGAAGGCCGGCGACATGGACGTCGTCGCCGAGGTGAACGAGGAGCTCATCGCCGAGGTCCTTGCCACCGCCACCGGCATCCCGGTGTTCAAGCTGACAGAAGAGGAATCGCAGCGCCTGCTCCGCATGGAGGACGAGCTGCACAAGAGGGTGATCGGCCAGAACGACGCCATCAGGGCGCTGTCCCAGGCGATCAGGCGCACCAGGGCCGGCCTGAAGGACCCCAAGCGCCCCGGCGGATCGTTCATCTTCGCCGGCCCGTCCGGCGTCGGCAAGACCGAGCTGTCCAAGACGCTGGCCGAGTTCCTGTTCGGCGACGAGGACTCGCTCATCCAGCTCGACATGAGCGAGTACATGGAGAAGCACACGGTCTCCCGGCTGTTCGGGTCCCCGCCCGGATACGTCGGCTACGAGGAGGGCGGTCAGCTCACCGAGAAGGTCCGCAGGCGGCCGTTCTCCGTCGTCCTGTTCGACGAGATCGAGAAGGCGCACCCGGACATCTTCAACTCGCTGCTGCAGATCCTTGAGGACGGTCGGCTGACCGATGCCCAGGGCAGGACGGTCGACTTCAAGAACACCGTCATCATCATGACCACGAACCTGGGCACCAAGGACATCTCCAAGGGCGTGTCCGTGGGCTTCGCCCGGCCGGGCGAGACCCGCGGCTCCTACGACCGGATGAAGACCAAGGTCCAGGAGGAGCTGAAGGGGCACTTCCGGCCCGAGTTCCTGAACCGCGTGGACGACATCATCGTCTTCCACCAGCTCGAGCGGGAAGAGATCTTCAGCATCGTCGACCTGATGATCGCCAAGGTGGACGACCGGCTGAAGGACCGCGACATGGCCATCGAGCTGCGGCCGGACGCCAAGGACCTGCTGTCCCAGCGCGGTTACGACCCGGTGCTCGGCGCCCGGCCGCTGCGCCGCACGATCCAGCGGGAAATCGAGGACTCCCTGTCCGAGAAGATCCTGTTCGGCGAGCTGCGCCCGGGCCAGATCGTGATCGTCGACACCGAGGGCAGCGGCGAGACGGCCAAGTTCACCTTCAACGGCGTCGCGAAGCCGGAACTGCCGGCCGACACGCCGCCCGCGGAGATGGCGGTGGAACCGGTTGCGAGCAAGACCAGCGCGGTCGGCAGCTCGGCCGGCGGCTCAGGAACCCAGGACGGCGGCACCGCCTCCGCCCTCGGCTAGCAGTTGTCACAACAGGAGCCCGGCTGCCCCGCAGCCGGGCTCCTCGCCTCTCACGGCAGGCCGAGCCAGGATCGTGGGTCAAAACTTCCCTCCTGGGGGCAGTAACGACCCACGATCATTGATTTCGCCCGCTCCCGGCGGGCAGGGCGTACCGGCCGTCGGGGAGCGGGTCGACCAGGCCGTCGGCGACTAGGCCGTCGAGGGCGCGATCGAGCTGGAGCGGGTCGGGCCAGAGCGCGTCGAAGTTAGCCCGGCGGGCCGGAACGGCGGATTCGCGGAGCAGCGCGAGCAGGCGCCCGCGGCACTGCCGGTCGGTGCCGTCGTAGCGCTGCGTCCGCCGCCCGGCGTCCGGGGCTGGCTGGCCCAGGGCCAGCCAGGCGCAGTGGCGGGCCACCGGGCAGTCGGCGCAGCGCGGGCTGGCGGCCGTGCATACCAGGGCGCCAAGCTCCATCACCGCGACGGACCAGCGCGCCGCCGTCGCGGGCTCGCCAGGCAGCAGCGACTCGGCCAGCCGCCGTTCCGCCGCCGACGGCGCGGCCGCCGCGGGCTGCTGGCCGGTGACCAGCCTGCCGAACACGCGCCGGACATTGGTGTCGAGAACGGCGTGCCGCTGTCCGAAGGCGAAGCTCGCCACCGCGGCCGCGGTATAGCCGCCGATCCCCGGCAGCGCGAGCAGCGCCTGGTAGTCCGCGGGCACCTGCCCGCCGTGACGGCGCGTCAGGATCGTCGCCGTCTCGTACAACCGCAGGGCGCGCCGCGGATAGCCGAGCGTGCCCCACTGCCTGATCGCCTCGGCGGGCGGCTCGGCGGCGAGCGCAGCCGGCGTCGGCCATCTGGCCAGCCACCGGCCGTGCGCGGGAATCACCCTGGCCACCGGCGTCTGCTGCAGCATGATCTCGCTGACCAGCACCGACCAGGGGGTCGCGTCGGCGGCGCGCCACGGCAGGTCCCTGGCGTTCCGCGCGTACCAGGCCAGCACCGGCTCGGTGAGGAGCGCCGGATTCGTATCGGACGCCGACCTCGTATAGGGCACTGTCATCGTGCTGCCTATCGTGTCACGCGGCAGGACGACTTCGGCCAGACGCCGCGGTTCGCGGCGCGCCGGCGGGCCTCCCCGTGGTTGCTACCGGTT
>JASHTQ010000414.1 GCA_030040475.1 Streptosporangiaceae bacterium | reverse complement strand
AGGACCACCACGTCGGCGTCGTTCCGGCCGAACACCTGGGCGGCCTGGTTGGCCTCGCGCTGGCTCTGGCTGGACGGCGGGGTGAAGTTGTCGCCCGAGGAGAGCTTCCCGAACACGCCGGTGCCCCATACGGCGGCAAAGATCACGAAGAGGAGCGCGACGCTCAGGGTCAGCCGCCGCCTCCGGTACAGGGTTCGTCCCCACGTCTCGAACATCCTGCCTCCAGGACCTTGGAAGTTTTTGTTGATTACTCAAGTAAACGGTGTAAACTGATAACAGTGCTAACTTCGCATACGGTGTTCGCTCTGTCAAGGGTGTTTACTGTGGACGGGTCGCGGGTCTCGCCAGCGGGTGGCGCTCGACGGTAAGACTTGGTCCAGGAGGCTGCTGTGACACACGCCGCGGAGGCAACCGGGGTTGGCGGGGTCGGCGCGCCTGAGCCGGGCTCGGCGCAGGCGCCGTCCCGGCGGGACCGGCTGCGCGCGGCGACGACCGAGGAGATCATCCAGACCGCGCGGAGCCTGCTGGTCGCCAGCGGGCCCGAGGCGATCTCGCTGCGCGCCATCGCGCGCGAGATGGGCATGACCGCGCCGGGGCTCTACCGGTATTTCGGCAGCCACGAGGAGCTGATCAGGCACGTCGTCGCCAGCATCTTCACCGAACTCGGCTCGGACATCCGGCGGGCCATCCACGACGTCTCGCTGCCCGAGGGAGGCGGCACGACCGAGCACATCACGGTCAAGATGATCGAGGCGTGCCGGGAGTTCCGGCGCTGGGCGATGGGCCATAAGGCGGAGTTCGGGCTGCTGTTCGGCGTGCCGCTGCCCGGGCTTGACGACGGGCGGTACGACGTCGCGGACGAGTGCGCGCTGGAGTTCGCCGGCACGTTCTTCACGCTGTTCCTCGAGCTGTGGCGGCTGGCGCCGTTTGCCGTTCCGGCGGACTCCGATCTGGATCCGGGGCTGCGAGATCAGCTCATCTATTACCGCGACTGGCTGGGCACCGACATCCCGGTCGGCGCGGTGCTGACCTTCCTGCGCTGCTGGACGGTGCTGTACGGGGCGGTGGCGATGGAGGTGTTCGGCCACATGAGCTTCGCGCTCGCCGATCCGGCACCGATGTTCGAGCTCACCCTCGGCGACCTGGCCGCCTTGGTCGGCCTGCGCTACCCGCTGCCCCCTGCGTAGCGCTCACTTCGGCCCGCGCCATAACCCGTGATTCGGAAATAAAATGGCGGCCTAGCTTTTCGTGAGCCTATCGCGCATCGTAATAGGTATGCAGGATGCTGGCGGCCGGGAGTCGGTCGTGCCTGCTGCGCAGGGTGCGGGTTACCGGCCGATGGCATACGTTATGTCGTGGCGCTCGGGGAAGGGCGACCCGGGACCCCACTCGGGTGCCAACGGTAAGCGTCACCTGCCAGCCGGCCCGTGCCGGAGGGGCACGGTATTCCAGCGGATCGATCTCGTGTTATGCGTATCGTCATCCTGACGGCCCAGACTGGCGGCGCTCATGGTTCTCTCGCCGCTGCCATTGCGACACGACTCGACGAAGAAGCCACCGCGATCAAGATATCCGATGCCGGCGCCGCCGACAATTCCAATATTATCCCGAAGGCGTACTCGTACCTGGTCACCAGCCTGCCCGCCGTCTGGGCCCTTTACTATTACAGCCGCCGGCTCCGCACGGTTCGCGCCCTCAACCGCTCGATAATCCGCTGGATAATCCCGCCGCATGTCGCGATAGGCGAGGCCGAGGCGGAGGCCGATCTTGTGATCATCACCCACCCGCTCTACTGCAACTATATCGATGACCTCAACAGCTTCGCTTGCAATGTGGTGGTAGTGCCCACGGACCTGTTCAGCGGGCCGGCCGAGTGGTTCACCCCGAACGCCAGCCTGTACGTGCTGGCTAGCCAGCAGATGCGCGCACACGCGGTACGGGCCGGCGTTCCTCCCGGCCGGGTCATTGTCCGGCGCCTTCCTACCGGACTACCGATCGCGGCGACGGTTAAAAGCGCACCGCGGTCTGCCCGGCCGCATATCCTCGTGATCGGCGGGGCTGAGGGCGTGGGACCTATCTGGGAGATAACCTCGGGTCTGCTCAAGGCGCGGTGCCGGCCGGTCCTGACAGTCGCCTGCGGCAATAACGACAGGCTAGCCGCCACTATGCGCAGCGACTTTCCTGGAATACGCATTCTGCAGTTCTTCCCGGACCTGGCCCGGACGTTCCATGAGTATGACCTGATCGTCACCAAGCCAGGGTCCCTCACCCTCCAGGAGGCCGCGGACGCCGGCGTCCCCTTCTTGCTTATGCCGGGGGTTCCCGGGCTCGAAACCTCCACCAGCCGTGTCTGTCAGCGGCTGGGGATGCCGCTGGTCAGGGACGCCTACTCGGCCCGCGGATTGCTGGACGAATTGATCGATCACTCGGGCTTGCCCCGTGCGGGCTGGCGCAATCTAATTAACAGGTACGTTCGCTTCAGGGAAATGCTTCCCGCTGAGAGCCTCACCTTTGCTGATCTGCGAACAGCTCGTTGAGCATGCCGGGCGCGGCGAGGAAGGCGGCATGAGCAGCCCCGCGAACCCGCGGATCGTGATTATCGGCGCCGGCCCGACAGGCCTCGGGGCGGGTTACCGCCTGCAGGAGCTCGGCTACGACAACTGGGTGCTGCTTGAGGAAAGCGATCGGGTCGGCGGCCTGGCGAAATCATATGTCGACTGCGCGGGCTTCACCTGGGATATCGGCGGGCATGTGATGTTCAGCCACTATGAGTACCATGACGAGCTGCTCCGGCGCATGTTGGGTGATCAGGTTTCGACCGTGACCAGGCAGGCCTGGATCTGGATGGAAAACCGATTTATCGGCTATCCGTTCCAGATGAACATCCGCAGGCTGGAGCCGCAGACGATCTATGACTGCGTAAGCGGCGCCGTGCAAGCCGCGATCGAGCGGCCGGGTCGCGGGCAGCCACGGAATTTCGGTGACTGGATCCGCGCAACTATGGGCAACGGGATTGCCGACCACTTCATGATTCCTTACAACGCGAAGGTATGGGCCACCCCGCCAGAACTGATGAGTTTCGACTGGATCGACGAGCGGGTCGCTGCCGTCAGTATCGAGCAATTGCTGCGGAACGTCCTGCTTGATGAACCGGGCATGAACTGGGGACCGAACAGCAGTTTCAGCTACCCGCTGCGCGGTGGCTCGGGATTCCTCTGGGAGCAAGTCGGCCGCGCCCTGGCGCCCCGGCTGCTGCTCGACTGCCGCGTGATCGCGGTCGACGCGGCCGCCAAGCGGGTTGCCACCGCCGACGGCCGGGTCTTCGACTACGACGTCCTGCTATCGACGATGCCACTCGATGACCTGGTCGCCGCCATCGAGAGCGCGCCGAAGGAGATCCGCCGCGCCGCCCGCGGCCTGCGCTCGAGCGGTACCCACGTGGTCGGGATCGGGATTGACCGGCCGAACGACAGCGCGAAGAACTGGATCTACTTTCCCGAGAGCGACGTCCCCTTTTACCGGGTGACCTACCTGTCCAATTATTCGCCGTTCGTTACGCCGCGGCCGGGCCAGTTCAGCCTGCTTGCCGAGACGTCCTGGTCGGACCATAAGCCGGAAGACTCGCGGACCATCCTCGCCAGGGTGCTCCGCGGGCTGGTGACGACCGGGCTGCTGGAAGATGCCGACCTGGATCGGATCGTGGCCCGCTGGCGCGTCTCCCCGGCGAAGAGCTACCCGGTCCCCACCCTCGGAAGAGACTCCGCGCTCGGCACGATTCAGCCGTGGCTGCGTAGCCGGGGCATCTGGTCCCGTGGCCGCTTCGGCGCCTGGCTGTACGAGATCGGCAACATGGATCACTCCCTGATGCAGGGGGTGGAATTCGCCGATGCCATGCTTCTCGACCGGCCCGAACGGACGTGGCTGCCGCGCGGAGAGGACACGGCACGCTAAGCCGCGTTCCGGGTGCCTAAGGGCTGCGGCGGCGGGTGTATCGCCTCTCCGGGGAGGGCGGCGGCGGGCTGCGAGGTGATGGCCATGATGCGCTTGGGATCGACCTTGGGTCTGCGGTCGGCCGTGTACAAGCCGTTGGGCTCCTGCTCCACATCGGTCAGCTGGGTGTAGCAGAACCCGGCCAGCGCGGTCGACGCCAGAACTGCACTGGTCAGCTCGTCGTACTTGGCGAGCAGGGCCTCCTCGTCACCGACGAAGCCGTAGCCGTACCATGCCGTTCGCTCGGTCGGCGGCGGCAAGGTGATGCCGCCGAACTCGCTTAGCACCACCGGTTCGCCCGGCGCCGGCGCGTCGATCGTGAGCCGGTGGGAGCCGGGCTGCATCGTGAGAAGCGTGCGCTGTAGTTCCCGCGGATCACCGTAGCGGTCATGCAGTGCCTCCCCGTGCGATGTGTAATCGTGGATGCCCAGCATGTCGCCGTCAATGTGCTCCCACCCATCGTTGGCCACCACCGGCCGGGTGCCGTCGACGGCGTGGGTCAGCTGGAATATCGCCCGGACGTATGCCTGCTGCTGCGCCGAGTCGCGAAGGCCGGGCACCCCCCAGCTCTCGTTAAAGGGCACCCACGTCACGACGCACGGATGGCTGTGATCACGATGCAGCACCTCGAGCCACTCACGGGTGAGTCGCTGCACCGCGGAGGCGGAGAAGGAATAGGCGCTCGGCATTTCGGCCCAGACCAGCAGGCCCAGCCGGTCACACCAGTACAAGAAGCGCGGATCCTCGACCTTCTGGTGTACCCGCACGCCGTTGAAGCCCATCATCTTGATCGCGCGGACCTCGCGTTGCAGCGCGTCGGCGTCCGGCGCTGCCAGGTGTGATTCCGGCCAGTATCCCTGGTTCAGCACAAGCCGGAGGAAATACGGCCGGCCGTTCAGGAGAAATCTCCCGTCCTCGGTCCCGACGCCGCGAAAGCCGACATAGCTTGCGACCTGGTCGACCGCGACGTCGCCGTCCATCAGCGTCAAGGTCGCGTCGATGAGGTTGGGATAGTCGGGCGACCACAGGCGCTCGTTCCTGGTACCCCTCGGCACGCCCGCGGCCATGGCGATCTCCCGGGTGAGATCGCTCCCCTGGAACAGGACGACGTCGTCGGCCAGCGTCTCGCCGTGAAGGCGCAACTCCAGCCGGAGGCGCAGCGGCCGCGATGCAGGCGGCCGTATCGATACCTGAACGGTCAGCCTCTCCCGGTCGACGTCGGGCGTCCACCGGATCGCGGACACGTACGTGGCGGGAACGGGTTCGAGCCAGACCGTCTGCCAGATTCCGGAGGTACGGCTGTACCAGATCTGCTCGGGCACGGCGTTCCAGTACTGCTTGCCCCTCGGTTGGCCCTCGTCGCACTGGTCCTCGGCCCGGACGACGAGAACCTGCTCTCCGGGCCGCACGACGCCGGTGATGTCGGCCGTGAACGGCGTGTGCCCGCCTTCGTGGCGGACGACCGACTGGCCGTTGACCCAGACCTCGGCCCGATAATCGACCGCGCCGAAGTGGAGCAAAAGGCGGCCGCCGATGTCTGCCTCATCGACGGTGAACACACGGCGGTACCACAACACCGGGTGCGGCGCGGCGATTCCGATGCCGCTCGCCGGGGACTCCGGCGGGAACGGCACGACGATCGTGCGGTCGAAGACGTCACGGCGATTAGGCCAGCCCTCGCGGATGCCGATGTCGGTGTCGTCGTAAGCAAACTGCCACTCGCCGCAAAGATCGACCCAGCGATGCCGGACCAACTGTGGTCGAGGGTGGTTCTCCGTGGCCATAGTGTCATCATTATGCATGTCAGCGGTCTCGACCACCCGCGATGCCTGGCCACGTTCCGTCTGGACTTGGGGGAGTGCCATGCCGACGCACATCGAGCCGGTCAAGGTCTTCTATTCTTACGCGCACAAGGATGAAGCGCTCCGCATGGAGTTGAGCGCCGCGCTGGCAGTTCCGCGGCGCAACGGAGTCATCCAAGACTGGAGCGACAGAAACATCCTTCCCGGAACAAACTGGGAGGAGGAAATAGACGAGAAGCTGGCCGACGCGGATTTGATCCTCCTGCTGATCAGCAGCGACTTCATCCAGTCTGAGTACTGCTGGGGGGTCGAGATGCAGGCCGCGATGGCCAGGCATCAGGCGGGGAAGGCGCGGGTGGTCCCCATCCTGTTGCGGCCCGTCTACTGGAGGGGCGCGCCGTTTGCCAAGCTCCAGGTCCTTCCGACCGACGGGAAGCCGGTAACGGAGTGGCAGCCGCGAGACCGAGGATGGACTGTCGTCGCGGAGGCCATCGACGACCTGGCGGTCGAGTTGAGGCGGCAGTTGCCCCGGCAGCAGGCCGCCCCGAAACGAGGCCGATGGCCCCGTCCGCTCATGGACCTGGTCGGCCGCGAGGCCGAGGTCCGCCTCGTCCGGGAGAAACTGCTTGGCGAGACACGCCTGCTCACGCTCGTCGGGTCGGCCGGTGTCGGGAAATCACATCTCGCACTCGAGGCGGGAGCAGATCCGGACGTCATGGAGGCCTTTCCTGAGGGCATCTACCGGGTGGACCTTTCGCCGACCAAGACGCCCGAGCTCCTTGAGTCTTCGATAGCCCGGGAACTGGGTGTTCACACGACAGGCGACATTCAGGCTTCCGAGCGGCTCGCGGAATTCGTCGCCGATCAGCGAGTTCTCCTGCTGCTCGATGGCTTCGAGCGGGCCCTCCCGTCCAAGAATGTGGCCAGCGACCTTCTCCAGGCCTGTCCGAAGCTCAAGCTCCTGATAACAAGCAGGACTCCGCTGAACATCCCCGGGGAGTCGATTATCCAGATCAACCCTCTCGCGGTGCCCACGCTCGACCCTCCGGAGCCGGTGAAGGCACTGATGGCGAATCCGTCCGTGAGACTTTTCGTGGAAAGAGCCCGGGCGGTCCAGTCGACTTTCGCCCTCACGCCGGGCGACGCTCAAGCGGTCGCTCAGCTCTGCGTCAAGGTCAGCGGGCTGCCGCTCGCGATCCACCTGCTCGCCAGCGCGGTGACGATGCTGTCGCCGAAGGAGATGCTCGGTCACCTGACGGTCCTGGTCGAGCCGCTCAACACCGTCATCCGGACCAGCGTGGATCGGCTTGATGCCTCGGCAAGCACGCTATTCGCGCAGCTCGGCGTCTTTGTCGGGGGTTTCACGCTAACGGACGCGCAGGCAATTTGCAGCGGCCCAAGCCCCAGCGCCGATATCTTGCCGAACCTCAGGGTCCTCCTCGACGCGAGCCTGGTCCTTGTCCGCACCGTCAACGACAGCTACCGCTACTTCATACTCGAGCCGGTCAGGGAGCACGCCGTTCGCCGGCTGAGCCAGAACGGCGAGCAAGGTCACATCTGGCACAGGCATGCCGAGTACTTCCGCAAGCTGGTCGAGTCGGCCGAGCCGGATCTCGAGGGCCCTGGCCAGCAGAACTGGGTATCCCGCCTGTCGCCCGAGGACGACAACATCCGGGCCGTGCTGGAGCGAAGCGCGGCTGGTGCCGTCGACATCGAGGAAGGGCTCCGGCTCGCCAGCGCGCACGCGCCTTTGTGGTACATCCGCGGGCAGTTCGGCGAGGGGCGGCGCTGGCTGCAGCAGCTGCTGACGGCCGGCCTGATAGCCCACGCCCCAGTCCGCGCGAAGGCGCTTAACTGGCTGGGCATGCTTGCCTACCACCTGAGCGACTTCGAGGAGGCCAGGCAGCTGCTCGAGGAAGGGTTCGGCTTGTTCGACCAGCTGCCGGACGACGCGGCCACGGCCACGCTGCTGACCGAGCTCGGTTTCGTCTCGAAGGCCGAGGGCAGGGCCAAGTCGCTGAACAGCCTGGGCTTCGTCGCCAAGGAGATGGGCGAATACGAGAAATCCGTCCGGCAGTACGAGGAGAGCCTGCGCATATACCGCGGGCTTGACGACGAGTGGGGCATCGTGTGGACGGCTACCGACCTCGCCCTGGCCCTGCTCTGCATCGACGACCCGGAAGGGGCCGTCACGCTGCTGACGGAGGCCGCCGACATGCAACGCCGCCGCCCGGTCAGGGGACGCACCGGAGCCGCCCTGACCAGGATCTATCTTGGCTACGCCGCCGTCGCGCGCGGCAACACAGCCGCCGCCGTCCAACTTGCCGACCAGAGCCTGCGGACCTGCAGGGAGCTGGGCTACAAACGCGGGGTCATACTCGCTGCGCATCTTGCCGGGCTCCTCAGCTACATCAACGACGATCTGGCAACGGCCCGCTCGCTGCTGCAAGAGAGCCTGAAGTTGCGCAACGAGGTGGGCGATCTGGCCGGCACGGCTGAATGCCTGGAGGGACTCGCCGCCGCGGCAGCCCGGGACGGCAACGGCGCGGCGGGCGCGCGCTTGCTCGGCACCGCGGACCGCATATACGGGCAGATAAAGGGACGGCGTCTGCACGCCGAGTACAGCGCCCTCGAGAGCAAGATCCACAAGGATCTCGACCCGCTCCGGACGCCGGCGTTCGCCGCGGCGCGGCGCGAAGGAAAGGCGATGTCACTGGAGGAAGCCGTCCAAAGCGGGCTGATGAAATCCCCGGATTCCTGAGCTAGCTTCTCGGCCGTCGGTGTCCCCGCCGCGACGTCTTAGGACTGCCGGGACGGGGCCGCAGGAATACCGGTCCTACCTGAATGATATTCATCTCACGTCGCGGCCTTCGCCGCAACGTTCTTATTACTGCGCCAGCGCAGGGCCATCTTCGTATACTGGACGAGCGACAGATAGTAGAGCGCCAGGCCTGCCGAGACCAGTACTATCACGAATGCGCGCAGGTAGCTGCCGTCCGGCACCGGCACCCGGCCGAGGAGCAGGCCCGGAAGGCCGAAGAAGAGCAGCAGCGTCCCCAGTTTCCCAGTGTTTGCGACGGATACAGGCATTCGGCCGTGGCAGATAATGAGGACGATTAGGCCCAGCGCCAGCTCCCGGGCAGCGACGCAAGCCAGCAGCCATACCTGAATTACGTGAGCAAGGGCCAGGATTAGCAGTATTGCGATCATTACCAGTCTGTCTACGGTGGGGTCGAGCCAGGTACCAATCTTTGTGACCTGGTTGAAACGCCTCGCGACAAATCCATCCAGCGCATCCATAACCGCTGCTGCCCAGAATATTATAAAGGCGATCAGCCACGCGTGCTGCACGGCAACTAGCCAGCTGAGCAGCGGTACAAGCAGCAGGCGTACCAGGGTAATGGCATTCGCAACCGTCAACACCCTGTCCTGAACCGGGATGTCGTTGTTGCCGCGCGCCCCAAGTCTAAATATGCTCATATCGCCGCCAGCACCACTGCATAGGCTAGCGGCACTGCTACCAGGAACGAGTCGAAACGATCGAGCACGCCGCCAAAGCCTCGTAGCACATCACCGGCGTCCTTCACGCCGAAGTTCCGCTTCACGAAGCTCTCAATGAGATCTCCCCAGACCGAGCCCACGGTCACCGCGAAGGCCAGCAAAATGGCAATATATAGCTTCCAGCTGCTTGGTCTTGCGAACCACTGGATCGCTATTCCCGTGATGACTCCCAGTAGGCTGCCGGCCAGGCCGCTCCACGTCTTTCCCGGGCTCACACGTGGCACCAGCCTGGGACCCTTGACAGAAGACCCGACAATATACCCGCCCGCATCGGAGAGGGCGATCGCGGTTCCGACGATGATCAGGAACTCCAGGCCCCATTTTTGGGTGGCACGTATAAAGACGATGCTGGACAGGCCGATACCGATGTAAAGATAGCCGAACATTACCGAGCCCACTTGCCTGTGCGCGGCCACGGTTTCGCCCGAGAGTATCGGTATCAGGGTGGATATCAGAAACAACCCGAATGGCAGCATCAGCATTACGATATAAGAGGACCGCAGCGCACTCAGGACCAGCGTGATGATGGAATATCCGGCTAGCAGCAGGCTGTACCGCCGGCCGAGATCGACGAGCCGGGTATATTCGGCCAGCCCCTCTACTAGCACCAGGCCCACTACTACGGCTAGCACCAGACCCCCGCAGAAGAGGGCAAACAGCAGGATCGGGGCCACCCAGGCGACCGTTATGATCTTGCTCAGCATGGTAGAAGTCGCGCTCGATTTGGCGGCATTGACGCGCCGCCACAATGCGGCCAGGAACAGCAGCAGCAAGATAACGAGAATTCTTATGGCGGTGGGCAAGAAGAGCGGATTTACAATCGGATTGTAGATCATTTATGTCGCTTTCGCGTTAGACGAGCTCTTGCCAGCCGATCATACGCTATCTTAACCGCAGCCATTATAGAGACTGCCAGTTCTGGGCAAATCAGGCACAACGGCAACCAGGTCGTGCTGAAAAGAACTCCGTCCGCCGCCGCTTCCGGCGCACCCGCGGCGTGCTCGCCTTCTTCGCCCTTCTTCGCCCTTCTTCGCCCGGGACCACGCCACCGGCGGGCACCTCCACGATGCTGGCCGACCGCCCGGTATGCGCCCCTTGGCGTACGGGCGAGCTTCGTGCGCGCTCAGCCGCCCGGACGGCGTACGCTGCGAGGCGTGAACCTTGACGCCGACCGCGTGGCCGACCTGGCCGACCGCCCGCTCGCCGCGTTGACCAGACGCGATGTCGCGCTCGCGCTGCTCACCGTGCCGTCGGCCGAGGCCCTGGCCTCGCTTCCCGGGATCAGGCGAGGGTTGCTCGCGGCCGGCAACCCGCTGTCCGCGATGTTCTGGTCGTCCGCGGAGGCCGTGCTGCAGAAGATCAGCGAGGGCTCGGCGACGGTCGGGGACGTCAGGACCTGGCTGGAGGCAACCGGGACGGAGCCGAACGGGATCATCGGCCTGCACGTCTGGGACGACCAGTCCGAGCGCAGCCAGCTCGCGGCGGAGATGCACACCAGGCTGGTCAATCACCTGGAGGAACGGCTCGCCGCGGGCGAGACCGATCCCGACCTGCTTGCGGCCGGCGATCCGGCCGCCTGCGAGGCCTACGTCGAGATGCAGGAGCGCTGGATGACGTCGCCCCTGCCCGACGGCCGGGTACCCATGGACGTGCTGCTCGAAGAGAAGGACGAGGAGTTCCTCGCCGAATGGGACGCCGCCGATGCCGAGGCGCTCAGCCTGCTCCAGGCGCTGCTGGACCGCGTCGGCGACCGCCCGATTCCGGCCGGAGAACTGCGGGCGGCCAGCGCGCGGCTGCGGGAGGCCATCGCCAGGCCCGGCTGGCCGAGCGAGTTGCTTATCGAGTGCGGCGGGCTCGGCCCGCGCAGCCTGCCGGCCGACGACGTTGAGTTGTGGCTCGGCCTGGCGGCGGGCGTGGCGTCTCCCAAGGGCTCCGAGGGCTGGAGCGAGCGGGCGGCCGTCAACGGCGACGGCGAACTGGACGAGACCGACAGCGTGGTCGCCGCGATCTGCGCGATCGACCACTTCGACTGGCTGGCGGTGATGACCGCGCTCGCCGCGGGCGGCCCCGGCACGGCCGCGTCGGCCGCCGATCTGGCCGCGTACGTGCGGGACTACGACCCCGACGAGGACACCGACG
>JASHTQ010000413.1 GCA_030040475.1 Streptosporangiaceae bacterium | reverse complement strand
CGGCCGCGAGCCGGCCAGGGTAGGATTTGCGGTAAGCCGGGCGGTCGGCTCGGCGGTGACCAGAAACCGTGTCAAGCGGCGTCTTCGTGAGCTGATGCGCGGGTACCTTCAGTCGCTTCCTGGCGGTAGCCTTTTTGTGGTGCGCGCGAACGCTGCAGCCGCGCACGCAAGCCAGCAGGATCTCGCCGCGGATCTGGACCTGGTGATCAGCAGGTTGCTGCGGCGGCAGGTTGGGGCGCGCGTCGGTAATGCCAGGTAGAGGTGCTGCTAACGATCCGGCCCGCACCGCGCCATCGGTGCCGGCCCGGCTGCTTATGGTACCGATCGCCGGCTACCGGCGGTTCGTGAGTCCGTTGCTCGGCCCGCGGTGCAGGTTCGAGCCCTCGTGCAGCGCCTACGCGCTGACCGCGCTGGCACGGCATGGCGCGGCCCGGGGGCTCTGGCTCGCGGTGGCGCGCATCGCCCGGTGCCACCCGTTCCACCCCGGCGGTTACGACCCGGTGCCGCCCGCCAAGGTAGCGAGGAGCTAACCGGTGACCACTCTCATCAGCCCGCTGGCCGATCTGGTGGCATGGGTGATCATGCACCTCCATGCCGGGCTCGGCAAGATATTCGGCCCCGACACCGGACTGGCCTGGGGCCTGTCCATCGCGATCCTCGTCATCTTGATCCGGCTGTGCCTCGTCCCGCTGTTCGTCAAGCAGGTGCACGCGCAGCGGAAGATGGCCCAGCACGCGCCGCAGCTGGCCGAGCTGCGGAAGAAGTACAAGAACGACAAGCAGCGTCTCAACGAAGAGACGATGAAGTTCTACAAGGAAAACGGGGTCAACCCGCTGGCGGGCTGCCTGCCGATGATCCCGCAGATGATCGTCTTCTTCTCGCTGTTCTACGTCCTGCGCAGCATCGCCGAGTGGAAGAAGGGCGTCAAGCCCGCCTACGGGCTGACGGTGCAGGTGATGGAGAGCGCCCAGAAGGCCACGATCTTCGGCGTGCACCTGGGCGACAAGCTGCTGCTCCCGCATACGCCAGGGATGGGGCTCGGCTCCTCGATCATTGCCGCGGTCACCGTGGCGATCAGCGCGACCACGACGTTCCTGACCGTCAGGCAGAGCGCGAAGCGCGGTCTCATGCAGACCAACGTGGACCCGGACAACCCGATGGCCCAGTCGCAGAAGTACATGCAGTACATCGTGCCGTTCTTCTCGCTGACCGGGCTGTACTGGCAGTACGGGCTGGTCCTCTACTGGGTCACCACGAACATGTGGACGCTCGGCCAGCAGTACTTCATGTTCAGGAACTGGGAGCCGTTGACCGCGGCCGGGCCGGCGGCCGGGACCAGGGCGCCGCGTCCGCGTCCCTCCAACGTGGCGGCGGACGCTCCTGGAGTCGAGATCGGGGCGCCGCGTCCGCGTTCCTCCTCGGGAGCCGCGAAGACGGTAGCGTCCGGCGCGAAGACGACGACCGGCAGCGCCGCAACGAGGGCGGCGAACGGCGGCGGTGCCGCGAAGACCGGCAGCGCCGCGAGGACGGCGGCGGGCAGCGCGGCCAAGACGACGGCAGGGAGCACGGGCGGTGCCGCGAAGGCCACGTCTACCGGTGCGCGAACCGGCACGGGGACGCGCGACGGCAGTCGATCGGGGACGAGCGCGCGCGCAAACGGGACGTCGGGTTCCAGCAGCGCGGCCAAACCGGGTACCGCGTCAGGTCGCGTGCAGACCGGGAACGCCGGCCGCGACGCGGCCGCCAACTCGCCGGGTCCTGCCAACGGCGCGCCCAAGCGGGGCCTGCTCCGGCTGGGTAAGCCCAAGCCGGAGCCCGAGCCGGAACCGGAGGCGCCCGTCGCCAGGGTGGTGCGGCAGCAGCCGGTAAGGCAGGCACGGAGCAAGCGGTCGGGCAAGCATTGACAGTGAGCGTTATGCAAGACCGGCGGTGCAGGTGAGCGGCCAGCAGCCACCGCGGGTCCTTCGCGTAACGCGAACCTTCACATCAACACAGCAGGCGCGGGACGGTCGGAGGAGGACGGGTTGTGAGCCAGCAGGACGTTGAGATCACCGACGTGGAGGAGGTGCTCGACGACGCCGTCGACGACGACGCCGTGGATGCCCCATCGGTCAGGGATCTTGAGCTCGAAGGCGATATCGCCGCGGATTACGTGGAAGGCCTGCTGGACATCGCCGATCTTGACGGCGACATCGACATGGATGTCGAGGGCGACCGCGCGGTCGTCTCGGTGGTCGGTGCGACGCTCGATGAGCTGGTGGGAGACGACGGCGAGGTTCTCGAGGCGCTGCAGGAGCTGACCCGGCTGGCCGTGCACAGGCAGACGGGCTCGCGGGCGAGGCTCATGCTCGACATCGGCGGCTACCGGGCGCGGCGCCGGACCGAGCTCGCCGACTACGGCCGGAGCGTGGCCGAAGAGGTGGCCCGGACGGGCGAGCCCAAGGCCCTCACCGCCATGTCGCCCTTTGAGCGGAAGATCATTCACGACGCGGTGGCGGCGGCAGGCCAGCGCAGCGAGTCGGAGGGCGAGGAGCCCAACCGGCGGGTGGTAGTTTTCCCGCACGGTAATGTCCCTGCGTAGCACCCTCGAGACGGTCCCGGCCGCTCCGGAGGGCAGCCTTGCTATTTCCGCTCCGGCCGGAGCCGGTAATGCCGGTCCCGCCTCGGTCCCCGGTGCCGACGTGACCGACGGGCCGCCGCAGAACGCGGCGGCCGTGTTCGGGCCGGACTCCGGTCCCGGGTCCGCGCTGTTCCTCGCCAGGCGCTATGCGGAGATCCTCGGGACGCGCGGCCTGGAGCAGGGCCTGATCGGGCCGCGCGAGGCCGCCAGGCTGTGGGACAGGCACCTGCTGAACTGCGCCGTGGTGGCCGAGCTCGTCGACCCGGCCTGCGGCACGCTGGTGGATATCGGGTCGGGGGCCGGGCTGCCCGGACTTGTGCTCGCGATCATGCGGCCCGAGATCGATGTGACCGTGCTCGAGCCGATGGAACGGCGGGTCCGGTTCCTTTCCGAGTGCGTTGCCGAGCTGGCGCTGCCTAACGTGACCGTGCTGCGGGGCCGGGCCGAGGACGCCGCGATACGAGCAGACGCCGCCACGGCCAGGGCGGTGGCCCCGCTGGGACGGCTGGCAGAACTCGCGATTCGCGTGGTACGGCCGGGGGGAATGGTTCTTGCGATCAAAGGGCGCAGCGCTGCGGATGAGCTGGCCGCCGCCGCCCCGATATTGCGTCGAATTGGCGCGCGCAGCGCCGAGGTTGTGCGAGCGGGTCAGGGTAAGGTCGTTCCTGCGACTACCGTCGTGCGTTTCATCGCTAGGTTAGGCAGGGCATTGGTGGGGCTCAGCGACTACGGGCAAAGTACGGCGGGGCTTGGTTGGCCCGACGGGTCGCTGAGCAAGCCGCTTGGCGGCGGCCATGCTCTTCAAGGCAGTGCTCTGGCTGGCGCTGTCGCCGGGTTCGGGGGTCTAGGTTGGCCTGGCGACGGCCGAGGATCGAGAGGCGTTCAGGTGAACGGTGAAGTACCTGAAGCTAGTGGCGGCGCTCTTGGGACTGCTGCGAGTCCCGGAGCTTCTGGGACTCTTGGGGGTGATTCCCAGCACGTGGACCCGGCGGTCCCGGCCCAGGTTTCACGTGAATCAAGACCAGTGATCGTGCCGGACGTGCCGCCGAACGCGGCGGACACCCCGATCGCGCTGGCGGCCGAGGCCGCCGTCGTGGTGCGCGGCCTGGGTGACCGGCAACCGTGGCCGCGGCCGCCACGCTGCCGGATCATGACGATCGCCAACCAGAAGGGCGGGGTCGGGAAGACGACCACCGCGGTCAACCTGGCCGCGAGCCTGGCTCAGCACGGCTCACGTGTTCTCGTCATCGACCTCGACCCGCAGGGAAACGCGTCTACCGCACTCGATGTAGACCACCACGCGGGCATCCCGTCCGTCTATGACGTGCTGGTCGACGATCGCCCGCTGGCGGAGATCGTCCGGCCCGCCGGGGATATGCCTGGCCTGTTCTGCGCGCCCGCCACGATAGACCTCGCCGGGGCGGAGATCGAACTGGTGCCGGTCGTCGCGCGGGAGCTGAGGCTGGCAAGGGCGCTGCGCGCCTACGACACGTCGCAGCTGGACTACATTCTGGTGGACTGCCCGCCGTCGCTGGGGCTGCTGACGCTGAACGCGCTGGTGGCCGCGGAGGAGGTCCTGCTCCCGATCCAGTGCGAGTACTACGCGCTCGAGGGCGTCCAGCAACTGCTGAACACGGCGGAACTCGTGCGGGTGAACTTCAACCCGGGCCTGCACGTGTCGACCGTGCTGCTGACCATGTACGACGGCCGCACCCGGCTCGCCTCCGACGTGGCCGACGACGTCCGTGCCCACTTCGGCGACTCGGTCCTGCATACGATCATCCCGAGGAGCGTCCGGGTGTCCGAGGCGCCGAGCCGGGGGCAGTCGGTGATTACCTACGACCCGGCCTCGAGCGGCGCCGTCGCCTACACCGAAGCGGCGCGTGAGCTGGCGATGCAATCGGCCGGGATCCGGTCACAGGGTTAGCTCGAGGAGACGCAGTGGCTCAGCAACGGCGGGGTCTAGGCAGAGGGCTAGGAGCGCTGATCCCGGATACCCCGAAGCTGGCTGGGGCCGCCGCCGCGCGAGGCACTGACGCCCACGCCCGGCCGGACGCCGGAGAAACGCGGCCGGACGTCCCCGTCGAGGTTCCCGGCGCGCAGTACGCGGAGATCCCGGTCACGGCCATCGTGCCGAACCCGAGGCAGCCGAGGCGGACCTTCGAGGAGGACGCGCTCGACGAGCTGGCGGAGTCGATCAGGCAGGTCGGCCTCCTCCAGCCGGTGGTTGTCCGGCCGGCTGGGCCCGGCAGGTACGAGCTCGTCATGGGCGAGCGGAGGTGGCAGGCCTCGCGGCGGGCCGGCCTGACCGAGATCGGGGCCATCGTCAAGCAGACCCAGGACGATGACATGCTCCGGGACGCCCTGCTCGAGAACCTGCACCGCCAGCAGCTCGACCCGCTGGAAGAGGCGGCGGCCTACCAGCAACTGCTCGACGACTTCGGTGCCACCCACGAGCAGCTGGCGCAGAAGGTCGGCCGCTCCCGGCCGCACATCAGTAACACGCTCCGGCTGCTCAATCTCCCGCCCGCGGTCCAGAAGCGCGTGGCCGCGGGCGTCCTTTCGGCCGGCCATGCCCGTGCCCTGCTCGGCCTGGACAGCCCCGAGGCGCAGGAGCGCCTGGCCAGCCGGATCGTCGCCGAGGGGCTGTCGGTTCGTGCCGTCGAGGAGATCGTGTCACTCGGCGGTGACGAAGCGCCGCGCCGCCGTTCCCGTGCCGCCCAGTCACCTCAGCCCACGGCCCCGGGCCTGCGCCGCCTGGCCGACCGCCTGTCTGACCTCTTCGAGACCCGGGTCAAGGTGGAAGTTGGCAAGCACAAGGGCAGGATCGTCATCGAGTTCGCGTCTCCCGATGACCTGCAGCGGATCGTGAACGCGATGAGCCCCGACTCGCCCGCGCGAGAGCCTTCGGAGTAGCGCCCACTCCGCGACCCTGACCCGCACCCGGGCGAACGGTCAGGATGGCCGTGTTTCACGGGAAACACTGACTGCCCCGGCCAGCTCACAATCGCGTGGTTTCCCGTGAAACCAGAGCCGTCACGCGTCGGCGGTGGACCGGATGGCAGCAAGGAAGTCGTCCACGTCCGACTCGGTGGTGTCGAACGCGGCCATCCAGCGGACGACGGACTCGGTCTCGTCCCAGACGTGGAAGAACCAATCGCGCTGCAGCGCCGCGACGTGCCGGGGGCGGAGGCGGGCGAAGACGGCGTTGGCCTGGACCGGGTAGACGACGTCCACGCCGTCGACGCCGGCCGCTCCTTCGGCCAGCCGGCGGGCCATGGCGTTGGCATGCGACGCGTTCGCGCGCCACAGCCCATCGTGCAGCAGCGCGCCGAACTGCGCGGCGAGGAAGCGCATCTTCGAGGCCAGCTGGGTTTGCTGCTTGCGCAGGTACGGCACGTTGTCGGCGAGGCCCGGGCGCATCACGATCAGCGCTTCCACGCCCATCGCGCCGTTCTTGGTGCCGCCGAAGCTGAGCACGTCCGCGCACTCGGCCAGGTCCGCGAGCGAGCAGTCCAGGTACGCGGCCGCGTTGGCCAGGCGGGCGCCGTCCAGGAACAGGCGCAAGTCATTCGCGTGACAGAAATCGGCGATCTTGCTCAGCTCGGCGAGCGTGTAGCAGGTGCCGAACTCGGTCGACTGGGTGACGGCGACGACACCTGGCTGCGAAAAGTGGTCGTTGCCCCGGCCAGACAGCCGTTCGGCGATGAGTTCCGGCGTTATCTTGGCGTCCGGCGAGGGCACCGGCAGCAGCTTGGTCCCCAGCAGGCGCTCGGCGGAGCCGCACTCGTCCGTGTTGATGTGCGCGGACTCGGCGCAGATGACGGCCTCGTGCCTGGCGAGCAGTGCGCTGAGGCCGAGCACGTTGGCGCCGCTGCCGTTCAGCGTAAGGAACGCGTCGGCCGCCCCGAACGTGTCGCGCAACGCGGCGGTCACCTGCTCGGTTCGCTCGTCCGCACCGTAAGCCACCGCATCGCCGGTGTTGGCGTCCACGATCGCGCGGAGGATCGCCGGGTGCGTGCCCGCGTGATTGTCGCTGCCGAAGCTCTTGCGTTGTGTCATGCCGTCGAGCCTAGGGGAGCCGCGTCACCGCCTGGCTGGGGAGTGCCGCCGGATCGCGGGCCTGCGGTCGAGCATCGTAGAGAAGGGACGTCAGCGGACCTCAGCCGTCACGCTCAGCCGCCGCGCTCAGCCGCCACGCTGGGCGGCGAGCTCGAGCAGGCCGACGCAGGTGCTGCCGAACGAATGGCCGGACGCCTCCAGCGCCAGCGGCAGCGTGCTCGTCTCTGTCATGCCAGGCGAGACGTTGACCTCGAGGAAGTACGGCGTGCCCTGCTCGTCGACGATGAGGTCGGTCCTGGACAGGTCGCGCAGGCCGAGGACCGAGTGCGCGGT
>JASHTQ010000412.1 GCA_030040475.1 Streptosporangiaceae bacterium | reverse complement strand
CGCGATGCCGGTCGCCTCCGACCGGCTGCCCGGCCCGGCGACCGCGACGTTCGGCGTCGGCGTGGAGGGCTCGCTCGCGGCCGCCGCGATCATCACCGGCGGGGTCGCGGCGAAGTACCCGGGACTGCGGCTGGCGTTCAGCCACGCGGCCGGCGGGTTCCCGCTGATGCTGACCAGGGCGCAGTGGTTCTGGGGCCGGACCTGGAACGAGGAGCCGCCGCCCGCCGAGCGCGGCCCCGAGGCGGCGCCGTGGGCCGCGCCGGTCGGGCCGGCCGAGCTGGCGCGGCGGTTCTGGTACGACTCGCTGGTGTTCGACCGGCGCGCGATCCGCTACCTGGTCGACATGCTCGGCGCGGACAGGCTCCTCGTCGGGTCCGATTTTCCCGCCATGCCGAGGGAATCGCCGTGCGGCAAGACGCTGGCGTCGATGGGGCTTTCGGAGGGCGCGCTTGACGACATCACGTGGCGTAACTGCTTCCGGTTCCTCGGCATCGACCCGCCGAAGTTATCCTCAGTCCCGTGAGCAGCAGCACCGTATCTCTTGAGCTGGCCGATTCCGAGCCATGGACCGAACCGGGCGCGACCGCGCAGCGGCCGCCCCGGCTGCTGCTGACGCTGCTCGGTGACTACTGGTGGCAACGGACCGAGCCGCTGCCGTCGTCGGCGATCGTCGCGCTGCTCGGCGAGTTCGGCGTCAGCGACTCCGCGGCCCGGGCCGCGCTGAGCCGGCTGACCCGCAACGGGCTGCTCGTCACGTCCAAGGCCGGACGGCGCACCTACTCCCGGCTGAGCTCGCGCGCGGCGGCCATCCTGGACGACGGCGCCCGGCGCATCTTCTCCTTCGGCGCGGTCAACCAGCCGTGGGACGGGATGTGGTCGCTGGTGGCGTTCTCCATCCCTGAGGACAACCGGGCGGCCAGGGACGCGCTGCGCAAGCAATTGCGCTGGCTCGGCTTCGCCCCGCTGTACGACGCGCTGTGGGTGTCACCGCGCGATCACGCCGCCGAGGTCATCGGGTCGCTGCAGGATCTCGGGATCGGCACCGCGACCGCGTTCCGCGCGACGTCGGTGCCGTTTGCCCCGTCGGTACCTGTGCGGGCGTGGGACCTGGACGGGCTGCGCGTGCGGTACGAGTCCTTCGTCGAGTTCGCCGGGCGGCTGCGGGACGCGGCCGCGGCCGGGCAGGTGCCGCCGCTCGACGCGCTCATCGCCAGGACCCGGGTGATGGACGAGTGGCGCGCCTTCCCGGGCCTCGATCCCGATCTGCCCGCCGAATTGCTGCCCCCGGCCTGGCCGCGGGCGCAGGCGCGGGAGCTGTTCATCGCGTGCTACGACCTGCTCGGCCCGCTGGCCGCACGCCGGGTCAGGCAGATCATCACCAGGTACAGCCCGGAGCTTGCCGACCGGGCCGCCTACCACAGCTCCGAACTCAAGCTGAGCGCCGCTCCCGGGGCGGACGGCTCGTAGCCAGCGAACTCTCCCCTTTTTACCGAACGGGCGGTGGTTTCCCGGCCGGGGACGGGTCCTGGCACACGCCGGTTTCTCGGCAAACCAGGCGCCGCCCGGTGCAGTGCCCGGCCTGTTTGTTGCGTGATGCCACCGCAATGGAGCAGGCGCAGCGCGCTGGACGCGAAGGGCGGCGTCTACGCACTGCAGGCCTAGTCCGCTAGCCGTCGAGCAGGAACTTTCCTTGCCGGGCGGTGGGCGGATAGGGCGCGGGCCGGGGTGGCGGGCGGCCGTCCTCGAAGTCGTTATCGCCCATCCAGGGCCGCCATTCTCGCTCGATCATGCCGAGGAGGGTGTCGGGGAAGGGGACGGTGGCCCAGTCGGCCAGCATGGTCTGGTCGATATCCGGGTGCAGCCTTGCGAACTCCTCGGCCGGCATCGTGCGCCCCTGGTAGCTAACCGACCCGCCGCCTTCCGTTGGCTTCAGCTTCAGCGGCTGCGGGCCGCGCAGCGGAGGAGGAATCGGGTAATTCCCCTTGTGCTGGCTTCCGGCCAGGCTGGGCATGCCCCGGAACAGCCCAAGGGACAAGAACGCGGTATCCCCGCCGATCAGCGCGGCCAGCCCGTCGCCCCACGGCGGCACGCTGAACAGGCCAGGAAGGACGCGGATCAGGTCAAGTCCCCTGTCATCCTCGCCGATGAACTGTACGTAGGCAGCCTGGCCCGCCGAGGTCAGCAGCTGAACGACGTCACCGACTCGGACCTGAACCTCCGGGGGCCGCGGCGAGAGGCTGACCTCCCTGGCCGTCGCTGCCAGCCGCTCGCGCAGATCGGCCATCCGCTCGCGCCATTCCGTGTCGCCGACCTCGTCCCACAGCCACCGCAGTTCTGAGGCCTCGCCCTCGATCGCGTCGATCGCCCGCAGCGCAAGCTCCGCCGCCGACGCCTCGGCCAGTCCGCCGGTGCGCTCCAGCCAGTCCCGCACTCCGCCCGGCAGCGACTCGGCCGGCCATCCCCGACTCGCCGCGATCGTCTCGGCGGCTGCGACGCCAACCTCCCCCTCACGGCCATCGCCGGGACCGGCCGCCGCGAGCCGATGCAGCACGCCCAGCGGGAATTCCCGGTCAGCCGACCGCTGGAGCTCGATCACCCAGTCCAGGGCGGAGTCGTTCTCGAACGGCCCGGAACCCCACGCGCCCATGTGTTCCTGTCCTTTGGTCCGGGCGGCATGTGTCGCCAGCATGATGATGCCGCAGGCGGGCCGGCTCATCCGGCACGTTACCTGATCGCCGCTGCGGTCGTCCGGACGGTACCGTTGCTTGCGTGGCGGATCCGCAGGTTGTTCCGTATCTGCTGTACGCGGATGCGGGCGCGGCGATGGACTGGCTGACCGGGACGTTCGGGTTCACCGAGCGGGCGCGCGACAGGCGCAGCGACGGGACCGTCAGGCACGGGGAGCTGGTACTCGACGGGGGCGGCGTCATCATGCTGGGCTCGCCGGGGGCCGGCTTCCGCGGGCCCGCCTCGCTCGGCGGGGTCACCCAGATGCAGTGCATCACGGTCGCGGACGTGCCTGCGCACCGGGACCGCGCCCGGGCCGCGGGGGCGGCGGTGTCCGAGATCGGGCTGAGGGCCGGCCGCGCCCGCAGCTACACGGTGGACGACCCCGAGGGTCATCGCTGGTACTTCAGCGAGCCGCTTTAGCGGTTCCTGGCTCAGGAAGCCAAGATGCGGGCGGCGCTCTTGGGGCCGGGCACACTGGACCACTGACTTTCGAGGGCGGATGATGGCAGGCGGATCCTCGGGAGGCGGCATGAAGACTCGGGCAGCGGTGCTCAGGGACGTTGGCAAGGACTTCGAGGTCGTCGAGCTGGACCTTGACCCGCCCAAGGAGGGCGAGGTGCTGATCAGGTTCGTCGCGGCCGGGCTGTGCCACTCCGACGACCACCTGCGGACCGGGGACATACCGGTCAGGTACCCGATCGTGGGCGGGCACGAGGGAGCGGGGATCATCGAGGAGGTCGGCGGCGGCGTCAGCAGGCTCAAGCCGGGCGACCACGTGGTCTGCTCGTTCCTGCCGACCTGCGGGCACTGCCGGTTCTGTGCCCGCGGCATGACAAACCTCTGCGACCTCGGCGCGCTGTTCGTCGACAACTGCCTGCCCGACGGGACTTTCCGGTTCCACGCCGACGGCGAGGACTTCGGCCAGATGTGCCTGCTCGGCACGTTCTCGCAGCGGTCCGTGGTGTCCGAGCATTCCTGCGTCAAGATCGACGACGACCTGCCGCTTGAGACGGTGGCACTGGTCGGCTGCGGGGTGCCGACCGGATGGGGCACCGCGGTGAACGCGGGCGGCGTCCGGCCGGGCGACACGACCGTGATTTACGGGATCGGCGGCGTGGGCATCAACGCGGTACAGGGCGCGGCGTTCGCGGGCGCTCGCAACATCATCGCGGTCGACCCGCTGGCGCTGAAGCGGGACACCGCTTTGAGGCTAGGAGCCACCCATACCGCGGCCGACGCGGAGACCGCGCAGGAGATCGTCACCGAGGTCACCAGGGGCGTCGGCGCTGACCAGGCGCTGATCACCGTCGGCGTGGTC
>JASHTQ010000036.1 GCA_030040475.1 Streptosporangiaceae bacterium | reverse complement strand
CGCTGGGCCGCCAGCGCATCCCTGGCGCGGGTCAGCTCCTTTTCCCTGACCAGCAGCCGCTGCCGCGCCGCCTCCCACTCCTGCGGGCTGACGACCGGCGGGGTATTTGCCTTGTCCATGGTGCTTTCCTTTCTGCTGTAGGCAGGCCGGCTCAGCCGGCCTGCGAGTCGAGGTGGTGCTGCAGCGCGTCGAGCGAGCCGTCCCAGTCCCGGGCCAGCGCGGCCAAGAACTGCTGCGCCACCCGCATGGGCGCCGAGCGCAGCCGGTAGCGGACCCGGCGCCGCTCCCCCGGTTCCGCCGTCACCAGCCCCGCCTCGGCCAGCAGGGCCAGGTGCTTGGCGATCGCCTGCCTGGTGATCGGCAGGCGACCGGCCAGGTCCGTTGCGGTGGCCGGGCCGGCCGCGGCGAGCTCGGCCAGGATGGCGCGCCGACTCGGGTCGGCCAGGGCGGTGAAGACCTGCTCGGCGATCGCCTCGACGTCAGACGGCATCGAGGTAGTCGACCAGTTCGCCAAGCTCCTTGGCCCAGCCTTCTGTGTTGCCGTCGTAGGCCGTGTGGTAAGCATCCCCGGGCAGCTGGGCGAAGCCGGTCTCGACCACCGTCAGCCGGGTGCCCGTACCCACTGGTTCGAGCGTGAACTCGACATAGGTACGGCGCGGATCGTCATCGGGCAACCCGAAGATGTGCCAGGTGAAGCCGAAGACCCTCGGCTCCTCCACCCGTTCCACGCGCATGTCGGCCGTGTGCCCCCCGTCCCATTTCATCCAGGCCGACCCGCCCGGGCGCAGGTCGATTCCCGCCTCCTGGCCGAACCAGGCGGCCAGGCCCTCGGCGGTAGTGAGCGCCGCCCATACCTTGGCCGGCGGGTGGGCGATCTGCACGGTCCGCTCGATGCGATCAGGAAAACCCACGATGGCCTCCAGGGTTAGTAGCAACCGGATGGTTGCTACTTTATGGCAACCATCCGGTTGCGTCAAGGCGCCGGGACCGCCCGGTTACGGCGGGGCGGCGGGAAAATGTCGGCGGGCGGCCCTACCGTGGTGCGCGTGATCAGTCCGGCCGTGAGCACGCTTGTGCCAGACCCGCGTCCGGGCACCGCTCATGAGGGCACCGCTCATGAGGGCACCGCCGGGAGGCCAAGGAGCGCGGCCCGGGAGTACGGGGGTGCGGCAGGCGGAGATAAAGGTATGCCGCTGGCGGAATTGGAGTTCGCCGTGGTTGACATCGAGACCACGGGGTGGTCGCCCGCGAAGGCGGCGATCACGGAGATCGGGGCGGTCAGGGTGCGCAGCGGGGCACGGCGGGGAGAGTTCGCCTCGCTGGTCAACCCGGGCATCCCGGTGCCGCCGGGCATCGCGGACCTCACCGGGATCACCGACGGGATGCTGGCCGCGGCGCCGGGGCTGAGTTCGGTGCTGCCCGGGCTGCTGAGGTTCGCCGACGGGTGCGTGCTTGTCGCCCACAACGCGCCGTTCGACCTCGGCTTCCTCAAGGCGGCCTGCGAGGCCTGCGGGCTCGCCTGGCCCGGCTTCACCGTGCTGGACACGGTCATGCTCGCCAGGTACGTGATGGATCCGGACCAGGTGCCAGACGTCAAGCTGGGCACGCTTGCCCGGTTCTTCAGGGCCAGGACGTCGCCGTGTCATCGGGCGCTCGCCGACGCACGGGCGACCGCGGACGTGCTCGGCTGGCTGATCAGGCGGCTCGCCCACCGGGGCGTGCATACCCTCGGGCAGCTCAGCGACTGGCCTGAGGTAGTAGCGTAAGCGCCACCACAGACATCCTTGGAGGCATCCAGTGGTCACCGCGATCGTTCTGGTGAGGGCAGAGATCCAGCGCATTCCCGAGGTCGCCGAGACCATCGCCCAGATCCCCGAGGTCAGCGAGGTGTACTCGGTCACCGGCGAGTTCGATCTGGTGGCGATGGTCCGGGTCCGCAGCCACGAGGAACTCGCCGACGTGATTCCGGGCGGCCTGAACAAGACCCCAGGGGTCACCCACACCGAGACCCACATCGCGTTCCGCACCTACTCCAGGCACGACCTGGAGGCCGCGTTCTCGCTCGGCCTGGGCGACGAGGACTGAAGGCGACGAGGGGCAGCAGGGCCGGACCCGAGGGCTGGGATTACCTGGGATCCAGGCGGCGGCTCTCCGATATCCACCGATCCAGCAGGGCGCTGGCGGCGCCGGAGTCGACGGCCTGCGCGGCACGCGCGTAGCCGTCGGCCAGCGCGGCGGTGAGGGCGCCCGGGCCGGGCACTCCGGCCGTGACTGCCATCGCGGCCGCGGCGTTGAGCAGCACGATGTCACGTATGGGACCCTGCTGGCCGGCCAGCACCGCGCGCACCACGGCGGCGTTGTGCGCGGCGTCGCCGCCGCGCAGGTCGGCGACCGATGACTGCGGCAGGCCGAGGTCCGACGGTGAGAACTCAGTCTTGGCCACCTCGCCGTCGTGCACTACCCAGACCGAGGACCTGCCCGTCGTGGTCAGCTCGTCCAGGCCGTCCGAGCCATGGAACACCAGGGCCGAGCAGCCGCGGCTGGCCAGCACGCCGGCGATGATCTCGCCCATCCTCGGGTCGAAGACCCCGACCGCCTGGGCTGAGGGACGCGCCGGGTTGGCAACCGGGCCGAGGAAGTTGAAGACCGTGGGCACGCCGAGCTCGCTGCGGGTCGGGCCCGCGTGCCTCAGCGCCGGGTGATACAGCGGCGCGAACAGGAACGCCGCCCCTACCGCGGAGGCGAGCTCGACGGTGGCGGCGGGCGGCAGGTCGATCACCACGCCGAGTGCCTCGAGCACGTCGGCGGCGCCGCACGCGGAGGACGCTGCCCGGTTGCCGTGCTTGATCATCGGCACGCCGGCCGCGGCGGCCACGATCGTGCCCATCGTCGACACGTTGACCGTGTGCGCCCCGTCGCCGCCGGTGCCCACCAGATCGGTGAACCGGCCGGGCAGGTCGATCGGCGTCGCGTGAGAGAGCATCGCGCGGGCCAGGCCGGTCATCTCGGCCACCGTCGTGCCCTTGATCCGTAGCGCGATCGCGAAGGCCGCGATCCTGGCGGGCGAGCCGGCGCCGTCCATGATCTCGTTCATCGCCCATTCGCTCTCGTCGGCGGACAGCGACTCGCCGCGAGTCAGGGCGCCCAGAAGAGCGGGCCAGGTGGTTCGGGAATCCATGGCGGGTCAGCCGGTTACGGCGGCGCGCTCGCGCATGAGGCCAGCCAGCGCGTGGGCGAGCGCGACCGGGTCGATCGGGTGGCTGACCACGGCGTCCGCACGGGACCAGGTGGCGAGCCAGCCGTCGTCGGCGCGCCCGATAACCAGCAGCACCGGCGGGCAGTCGTAGATCTCGTCCTTGGCCTGGCGGCACACGCCCATGCCGCCGGCCGGCTGGGCCTCGCCGTCGAGCACCATCACATCGACGCCGCCCGCGTCGAGCAGCCGGAGCAGGGCGGCCTGCGTGGCGACCTCGATGACCTCGGCGTCAGGCACGTCTATCGCGGGACGACGTCCGATGGCGAGCCTGATCTGAGCCCGGGCATCCGCGTCGTGACTGTACACAACGACTTTCATGACACAGCATGCTACCGAGATCGGTAACAAGCCGGGGGGTCGCGTGGCGATCGCCTACAGGGTGTCGTAATAATGGCCTCGTGGCGACAGCAACCGTGCAGACGAGCCCGCGCACGCCGGCCAGTAGACCGAACCTGGTCAGCGTGGGCACCATCATCTGGCTCTCCTCTGAGCTGATGTTCTTCGCGGCCCTGTTCGCGATGTACTTCACGATCAGGTCGGTGGACAAGGGCCAGGGCCTGCCGTGGCCGGGAGCGCACCTGGACATCGCGCTCGGCTCGGTGAACACCACCGTGCTGCTGCTGTCCAGCGTGACCTGCCAGATGGGCGTGTTCGCGGTCGAGCGCGGCCAGATCAAGCGCACCAGGTCGATCTTCCACCCGATGAGCTGGGGCCTTCGCGAGTGGTACGTGCTGTCGTTCCTGATGGGGCTGTATTTCATCTGCGGGCAGGGCTACGAGTACCTGGACCTGATCAGGCACCAGCACCTGACGCTGTCCTCGAGCCCCTACGGCTCGGTCTTCTACCTGACCACCGGATTCCACGGACTGCACGTGACCGGCGGTCTCGTCGCGTTTATCTTCCTTCTCGGCCGGACCTACGCGGCCAAGACCTTTACCCATGAACAGCAGGTCAGCGCGATCGTCGTGTCGTACTACTGGCATTTCGTCGACGTCGTGTGGATCGGGCTTTTCACCACCATCTACCTCATTCACTAGTCAGGGGACCTCAGTGGGCTGGATCAACGCCAGGCGCAGGCGCCCGGTCGCCGGCTATGCGGCCCTGTTGCTCGGGCTCGTCCTGGTCGCGCTGATTTACGGCGGCTTGACCTGGCAGGGCGGCGCCGCGCAGGCGTCGGCTGGATCGCAGGCGAGCATCGAAGCGGGCAAGGCCTTGTTCGATTACACCTGCTCGAGCTGTCACGGCCTGGACGCGCAGGGCACGGCGAACGGGCCCAGCCTGATCGGCGCGGGCGCGGCGGCGGTCGACTTCCAGATGTCCACCGGCCGGATGCCTGCCAAGGAGGTCGGCGCGGAGAACGAGCGCAAGCCGCCGGTGTTCGACCAGCAGCAGATCTACGAGATCGCCGACTACGTGGCCTCTCTCGGCGGCGGGCCGCCGATCCCGGACGCGGCGCAGGTCTCCACCGCCGGTGCGGACACCGCGCTCGGATCGCAGCTGTTCAGCGCCAACTGCGCGCAGTGCCACGGCTTCGCGGGCGCGGGCGGCGCGCTGACCTATGGCAAGGACGCGCCGCCGCTGACCCAGGCCACCGCGACCGAGATCTACGAGGCGATGCTGACCGGACCCGAGGCGATGCCGGTGTTCTCCGACGGCGTGATCAGCCCCCAGGCCAAGCGCGACATCATCGCCTACGTCCTCGACACCCGGGCCGAGCCCAACCCTGGCGGGCTGTCGCTGGGCCGGACCGGACCCATCACCGAGGGCGCGCTCGTCTTCCTCGGCGGAATGGGCTTCCTGGTGCTGATCGCGATGTGGATCACCGCCAAGCGGCGTGAGCCCTGGGACGCGGCTCAGTCGGACGCGGCCGGCACCTCGGGTACCTCCGGGACGGAGCACCGATGAGCGACATGGAAGAGACGCCTGGGCCTTCCGAGGCAAGCCAGGGCGCCGAAACTCCCGAGGGCCACGGAACGACTTCCCGGCGAGTGATCGGCACTCCCGCGCCGACGCCCCGGCTGCTCGGCGCGCAGGGCGGCGCGGGAGCCGAGACCCACGGCGGCGCGGAAGCTGCGGCCCACGGCGGCGCGGAAGCCGAGACCCACGGCGGCGGTGCCGTCGCGGTCGCCGAGCACGGCGAAGAGAAGATGCCGGTCGAGTCGGACTACCCACAGCACGCCAAGAACGCCGAGAAGGTCGTGGTGTTCTGCTTCCTGCTCGCGTTCCTCGCCGGCTGCGGGTTCATCGCCGCCTACGTGGGACTCGGCGTGCACACCGTGGACAAGGTATTCCGGTCCAACCTGGCCCTCGGCCTGTCGCTTTCCGTGACGCTGTTCAGCCTGGGCCTCGGCGCTCTGATCTGGGTGCGGCACCTGATGCCGGACGTCGAGATGACCGAGGAACGGCACGAGATGCGCTCGACCGGACCCGAGCGGGCCGCGTTCGAGGAGTATTTCAAGGAGGCCGCGGCGACCAGCCAGTTCGTCAGGCGGCCGATGGTGCGGCGCACGCTGATGCTCGCCACGCTGCCGCTGGCCGCCATCCCGATCGTGGTACTGCGCGACACCGGTCCGCTGCCGGGCACCAGCCTGCGGCACACCGTGTGGAGCCCCGGCCGACGGCTGCTCATATACGGGACCAACCAGCCGGTGACCCCGGCGGAGTTCAGCGCACCGGGCAGCATGATCACGATCGTGCCCGACGGATACCAGGACGACCCGGACGCGCTGGCCAAGGCAGCGGTGATCCTGATCAAATTCCAGCCGGGCGTGCTGCAGGTGCCGACGGTCTACAACGGCGGCACGCTGATCAGCACCATGAACTGGACGGTCGACAACATCGTCGCCTACTCCAAGATCTGCACCCACGTGGGTTGCCCGGTAGCGCTGTACGAGCAGAACACGCACCACATCCTGTGCCCGTGTCACCAGTCGACGTTCCAGGCGGCGGAGGGAGCCAGGGTGATCTTCGGCCCGGCGCCCCGGCCGCTGCCGCAGTTGCCGCTGGCCACGGATGCGCAGGGTTACCTGGTGTCCAAGAGCGACTTCACCCAGCCCGTCGGCCCGAGTTTCTGGGAGCGCGGATGAGCGACGATGTGAACCTCCCCGCCGCGCTGCCCGGCGTCGGCGGGTGGCTGGACGACAGGTTCCACGGGGCGCGCGGGCTGCGCGTGTTCATGCGGAAGGTGTTTCCCGACCACTGGTCGTTCATGCTCGGCGAGATCGCGCTGTGGTCGTTCGTCATCCTGCTGCTGACCGGGACCTTCCTGTCGCTGTTCTTCGTCCCGTCCATGTCCGAGGTCGTCTACCACGGCTCCTACGTCAAGCTCGACGGCATCCGGATGAGCGAGGCGTACCAGTCGACGCTGAACATCAGCTTCGACGTGCGCGGCGGGCTGCTCATGCGGCAGATCCACCACTGGGCCGCGGACCTGTTCATGGCCTCGCTCACGATCCACATGCTCCGGGTGTTCTTCACCGGCGCCTACCGCAAGCCGCGCGAGGTCAACTGGCTGATCGGAATCGCGCTGTTCTCGCTCGGGCTGGTCGAGGGTCTCTTCGGCTACTCGCTGCCGGACGACCAGCTGTCCGGGGCCGGCCTGCGGATCTTCGAGGGCGTCCTGCAGGGCATCCCGATCGTCGGCACCTACCTGGCGTTCTTCCTGTTCGGCGGCCCGTTCCCCGGCAACTCGATCGTGCCGAGGATGTACATCATCCACGTGCTGCTGATCCCGGGCCTGATCCTGGCGCTGATTACCGCGCACCTGTTTATCATGGTGCACCAGAAGCACACCCAGATGCCGGCCAAGGGAAACACCGAGAAGAACGTCGTCGGCCAGCCGTTCTTCCCGTACTTCATGGCCAAGGGCGGCGCCTGGTTCTTCTTCATCTTCGCGGCGCTGGCGATCCTCGCGACCTTCGCCCAGATCAACCCGATCTGGCTGTACGGGCCCTACACGCCGGTGGCCATCTCGTCCGCCTCCCAGCCCGACTTCTACATGGGCATCCTGGAAGGCTCGTTGCGCGTCATGCCCGCCTGGGAGTGGAACTTCCTCGGGCACACGCTGTCGTTGAGCGTGCTGATCCCGTTCGCGCTGCCGCTCGGCCTCATCCTCGGCGGCGCCGCGTTCTGGCCGTTCTTCGAGCAGTGGGCCACCGGCGACAGGGCCTACCACAACGTCCTCGACCGGCCGAGGAACGCGCCGGTGCGCACGGGAGTCGGCGTGGCCGCGGTGACGTTCTACGGGGTCCTGTGGGCCGAGGGCGCCAACGACGTGCTCGCCGACAAGCTCCAGATCCCGCTGTACACGATCACCTGGATCGCGCGGGTGCTCGTCATCATCGGACCCGTGATCGCGTACTTCGTCACCAGACGTATTTGCCTGGGTCTGCAGCGTAAGGACGCTGAGCTGATCGAGCACGGCCTTGAGACCGGCATCATCAGGCAGCTGCCCGATGGCGAGTTCATCGAGGTGCATCGCCCGATGACCGAGGAAGAGCTCGCCATTCTCGAGGCCAAGAAGGTGCCCGCGCTGATGCCGGCGCCCGGCTCTGAGGACGAGAACGGGGTGCCGTCACCGCGGTCGCGGGGAGCCGTCGGCTGGGCCAGGGGCGTGTCCAACCGTGCCTTCGCCGAGACCGTCGTGGTGGAGACGAACGGGCACGGCAACGGGCACGGCGACGGCCACGGCGACGGAGCCGCGGAGGTCGCCGGCGAGGAGCACGCCGCGATCGGATCGGGCGGCGAGCACGGCTCCGGCGACGGGGCGGACGACTCGTAACGTACCGGGTCGCCCGCCACCGCCCGGCTTCCGCAGCTCGCCGTCACATCACTTGAGGAGCTTTTGCACCTCGCGGAATCTCGGGTGCCGCGCGTCACGGAGCCATTCGAACAGCACCATCTCGGAGGTGACGATCTCCGCGCCGTGCTGCCTGGCGCGCTCGAGCGCGGCGTCGCGGTCGGCCGGGTGGCGGGACCCCACCGCGTCCGCGGCCACGGCGACGCGACACCCGCGGCCGAGCAGGTCCAGCGCGGTTTGCAGCACGCAGACGTGCGCCTCGACGCCGCAGACGAGGATCCCGCCGGCCGTCCCGCCTGCGCCGGCCGTCCCGCCTGCGCCGACCGTCCCGCCCGCGCCAGGAGACAGCCCAGGAGGCAGCAGGGCGGCCAGGCCGGGATCCGCGGCGGCCGAGAACGCGGTCTTGGCCAGGACCTTGTGCGGGTAAGCCGAAAGCGGCGGCACCGTCGGCCCCAGGCCGGCCGGGTTCTGCTCGGTCGCGATGACCGGCACGTCCATGAGGCGTGCCGCCTTGGCGAGGCGCACGGCCCGAGCCAGGACGGTCTCCTGATCGTGGATCACGGGCATGAGCCGCTGCTGCAGGTCGATCAGGAGCAGCACGGCGCCCTCGGCGGTGAGCAGCATGCGTCCGACGCTACTCCATTCGGGCCATTCGGCCCATTCGGCTGACAGCTAGAACTACTAGCAGTAGCATCATGGTAACGGTTGATAACCAGCCTGGCTTCCGGGCTGACCGGGTCCCCGTGCGTCTTCAGACCGCCAGATCCCGGCACCGGTGTGTACCGAGTCGGGAGGTGGCCGCACGGTCCGACGGGCTGTGATCGGATTCGCGCTGGTCGCCGTGGCGTACGCGGTCAGCGCGGAGCTGTCGTGGCATGGCTTCGGCTCCGGCCCGGATTTCGGCTTCCCTCCGGCGGGCGTCGACGTCGCGGTGCTGCTGCTGACGGCCCGGCGGCACTGGCCGGTGGTGATCGCCGCGGTCGCGGCCGGCGGGGCAGGTGTCGGCTGGCAGCATCACCTGATGATCGCGGCGGGGCTGGGCTCCACTGCGGCGAACGCGGTCGAGGCGGTCGTGGGCGCCTCGTGCGTGCTCTGGCTCTGCCGGGGCCGGCGTCCCGATCTCGGCACCCACGGGGACCTGGCCCGGTTCGTGGCCGGCGCCGTGGTACTCGGCCCGATGGCGGGCGCGCTGATCGGGGCGTCCGCCGACTGGCTCGGCTACGGCGGCTCGTGGCCCGGGCTGGCGCTGCAGTGGTGGGCCGGGGACGCTATCGCGGTGGTGGTCGTCGGCGGCGGGTTGCTGTTGTGGTCGCAGCGGCGGGCGATGCTGTCCGCCCGGTGGGCCGAACTGGCGCTGCTGGCGCTGCTCGCGCTGGTGGTGGCCACCGGCACCGTGCTGACGTTCCCGTTCGGCGCGCTGCCGTTCCTGCTGTTCCTGCCGATCCTGGCCTGGGCGGCGTTCCGCCTCGGCGACCTGGGCGTGCTGCTGGCGGGAACCGCGTTCGCGGCCGCCGCCGACTACATGGCGGCCGCGATGCACAGCAGCCTGCCCAATCCCGGGCCAGCGTCGGCGGTCTCGATGACGGTGACGCAGGCCTACGTCGCCATCACCGTCCTGGTCGGCTGGGTGCTGGCGCAGGAGGTTACCGGCCGGGTGTCGGCGGTGCAGGACCGGGACCGCGCGCGGCTGCAGCGCCAGGTCGCCGATGCCGGGCGGATGGCGGCCGAGCTTGGCGCGGTGCTGGCCGACGCGGCCAACGTCGGCTCGGTCGGCGAGCAGGTGTCCGCGGCGGTACACGCCCAGGTCCGTGCCGAACACGTCGTGATCAACATACTGGCCCCGGACGGGAGGCGGTTCGTGCGGCTCGCGGGCCATGGTGCGAGGGCGCAGGCCGCCGCCATGGCCGAGGCCTGGACGATCGACACCGACGCGCCGGGGCCGCGCGCGGTTCGTGACCGCGCCGCGGTCTACCTGACCGACCGGACGGCGCCCGACTCGGGTTTCGCCGACGGGTCGGCGGTGAGCGAGGTGCTCGGGTTGCGATCCGCTGCGGCGCTTCCGCTGCCGACCGAGGCGGGCGTGGTCGGCTATCTGGGCGTGGGGTGGACGAAGCCGCACGAGACGACCGCCGCGGAGCGCGAGTTCCTGCGGTGCATCGCCGAGATGGCGGGCCGGGCGCTGACCAGGGCACGGCTCCGGCAAGAGGAGCAGGAGATCGCGGAGCTGCTGCGGCGCGCGGTCAGGCCCAGCGCGCCCGGGGTGGTGCCAGGTCTTGACGTCGGCGTGCGATACCACCAGGCCGGGATCACGCGGCAGATCGGCGGGGACTGGTACGACACGCTGACCCTGCCGGGCGGGCGGACCTACCTGGCCGTAGGCGACGCGATCGGTCACGGCCCGACCGCCGCCGAGGACATGACCCAGCTCCGCAACGCCGGGCGCGCCATGGCCATCGCGGGCCACGAGCCGGCCGACATCCTGACCGAGCTCGCCCGCGTCAGCGAGTGGGCGACCAACGGCAAGTACGCCACGATGGCCGCCGCGATCCTCGAGCCCGACGTTTCGCGGCTCACCTACGCCACCGCGGGTCACCCGCCCATCTTGTTCCGCCGTGCCAGGACAGGCACGGTCGAGATCCCCCCGGACGCCGCTGGCCCGCCGCTGTGCGTGGCAGGGGACGACGCGTACCCGTGCTACACCCAGGGCCAGGCCGGGCTGGACGTCGGCGACATCATGCTCATGTACACCGACGGGCTGATCGAGCGGCGCGGCGAGGATCCCTACGAGGGCATCGCCCGGCTAGCCTGCCAGCTGGCGGCCTGGCGGCCTGGCCCGCCGCTCGGCGACCTGTGTGACCGGCTGGTCGGCTCCCTCGGCACGCAACCGCAGCAGGACGACATGTGCGTGCTTGCGGTCTGCCGGACGCCATGACGCACCCGCTAGGCGGGCTCGCCCTTGAGGGTGAAGGACGACAGCAGCCTGACGGCAAGAACCAGGGCCAGGACGGTGACGATGGCCCCCATGACGACCGACGTCGCGACGTTCAGCCCGGCGTTCAGCGCGGAGTCGTTCACGAACCCGTTGGCGATGCCCAGCGCGTAGTGGCTGACCGAGAGCAGCCTCGCGCCGCTGACGAAGTTGGCGAGCACCACCTCCCAGATCAGCACGTAGAGGAGGCCGACGGCGATCGCGCGGGTGGTCGCCACCGAGACCATGACGAAGATCGCGTTGTAGATCACCGCGCCGACCAGCGCGCCGACGAACAGGCCGATGGCGAACCTGCCGTCGTCGATCGCGGTGCCGGGGACGAACGTGCCCGGGCCCTGGCCGCCATTCACGCTGACGATCTCGGGCGGCGCCTGGCCGCCGCCCGAGATCAGGGCGGCGATGAGCTCGGGTACCGCGGCAAAGATCATGGTCAGCACGGTCGCGACGGAGAACTTGGTCAGGATCACCGTCGACCGGCGCACCGGCGTGGCAAGCAGGTGGATGGCGCTGCCGTCGTCGATCTCGGCGCCGAGCACGCTGGTGCCGATGATCAGCGCGGTAAGCGGCAGCAACACGGAGAACCCGAACGTGCCGAGCAGATGTGAGGGCCACGGCCGCGACGGCGGGCGGGAGATCCTCAGCAGCAGGGTCAGCACGATCAGGACCGCCGCGGGGATCGCGAACAGCAGCGCCCTCTTGCGGCTCACGGTGGCGCGGAACGTGATCCGCGCGATCGTGGGGTTGAACACTCCGGACACGGCTGCTCCTTAGTCGGCAACGAGGTAGGCGAAGACGCTTTCCAGGGACTCGTCGGTCGGCAGCACCTCGCGCAGCCGGATGCCGTGGTCGCGGGCGAGCACCGCGATGTCACGGCAGAACGCGCCGTAGTCCGACGTGCGCACCTGCAGGCCCTTGCCGGTCAGTTCCACCGCCGTCACCGTCGGCCTGCCGATCATGCAGCCCGCGAGCAGGCGGTCGTCGGAGGATCGCACCGTGAACACGTGCGGCCGGCTGGTCATCAGCCGCCTGATCGCGCGGAAGTCGCCGGAGGCGGCCAGACGGCCCGCCACCACCACCTGGATGGTGCCGGACAGCCGCTCGACTTCTTCCAGGATGTGCGAGCTGAACAGGATCGTCCGGCCCTCGGTGCCGAGCTTGTCGAGCAGGTCCATCATCTGCAGCCGCTGCCGCGGGTCCATCCCGTTGAACGGCTCGTCGAGCAGCAGGATCTCCGGGTCGTGCACGAGCGAGGCGGCCACCTTGATCCGCTGCCGCATGCCCTTGGAGTAGGTGGAGATCTTGCGGCCCGCCGCCTCGGCCATGTCGAGCATCGCGATCGACCTGGCCGCCGCGGCGGCCGGGTCGGCCAGGCCCTGCAGCTTCGCGGTGGCGGTGACGAACGCCTCGCCGGTGAGGAACGCGTACACCGAGTCCCGCTCGGGCACCAGGCCGATGCGGCGGTAGATGGCGGGGTTGTGCCAGCTGGGAAAGCCGGCCACGGTGAGCTCGCCGCGGGACGGGGGCAGGAAGCCCGCGATCATATGCATGATCGTGGACTTGCCCGCGCCGTTCGGCCCGAGCAGGCCGGTCACCCCGGGTCCGATCGACATCGTGATGTCGTTGACCGCGACCACGTTGCCGTACCAGCGGGAGACGTTGCGCAGTTCGATGGTCACGACCGGCTCACCTCCCTGTACCTCGCGGCCAGGCCCCCGAGACAGGCCGCGAGGAGCGCCAGTGCCACCACGCCGTAGAGCGGGCCGAAGTGGCCCGGGTTAGGGTCTTCTCCCTGCGACGTGCCGCCGAGCCAGATCCGGACCCCGTCCAGGATGGTGAACGGGCTGAACAGCCCCGCGATCCTGGCCCCGGTCGTGGTCGCCGTTATGCCTCCCTCGGCCTGGATCAGCACCAGGGAGACCGTCCAGGTCAGGAAGCAGGAGATCGCGACGATCCCGGTCGCGTACGCGCGCCGACCGGTCAGGGACGCGAGGACCAGGCCGACCGCCGCGACCAGCACCGCCCACATCAGGCCGACGCCGAGGCCGGGGATGAGCGCCCTGGTCTGGCTCCAGACGCCGTGCACGTTCTTGGCCGCCGCGATCGTCCCCACGTACATCAGCAGCAGTGGCACCTCGACGAGCAGCAGGCACGCCAGGGTCAGCGCGATGTACTTGGCCAGCGGGTAGTCGCCGCGGCGCAGCGGCCGGGAGAAGTACAGCGGGAGCACGTGGCTGCGCAGGTCCCTGGAGACCAGTTCCGGTGCCTGGGCGGCGATGAAGATGATCAGCACGACGACCCGCAGCTGCGGGACGTAGACGTCGTAGCCGAACAGCCGCGTGCCTCCCTGCGCCACCGAGACCGCGTTCGCGATCGCGGGCAGGCACATGGCCACGGCGGCGAGTATCGGGACGATCTTGGCCTTCACGCCCCGGCCGATGCCCCACGAGGACCGGAAGCTGTGCCAGATCAGTGCCCGGACGATCTGCGCCCGGCCCAGCCGGGGGCCGTCATAGCCGCGGTACCCGAGATCGTGAATGACCCCGACAGTGCCTGCCGGGCTCGCAGAGCTCGCGGCTCCTGCCGGGCTCGCGGGGATCGAGGTCTCAGACACGAGCGGTCTCCTCGTCGCGGAACAGCTCCTCGACCTGGTGGCGGCGCTGCTCCAGCCGGCACAGCGGCAGCGCCAGGTCTGCCACGGCATCGCGCACCACATCGTAGGTGTCGTCGCCGCCCAGCGGGACGAGCAGGACCCGCTGCGCGATCGTCGCGGTCAGGCCGCGGGCGCCGAGCTCGGCCTGCAGCTGGGCGAGGCCCTCCTCGACCTCGACCGCGAGGACCTCGCTGGCCCGAGTGACGCTGGTGATCGTGTCGGCGCGCAGCAGCCGTCCGGCGTCGATCGCGACAAGCTGGTCGCAGATCCGCTCGATCTCGCCGAGCAGGTGCGATGCGACGACGATCGAGATGCCGAACTCGGCGCCGATCCGCTCGATGAGCTCGAGCATGGCGGTGCGGCCCGCCGGGTCCAGGCCGTTGGTCGGCTCGTCGAGCAACAGCAGCCGCGGGTCGCCGACCAGCGCCTGGGCCAGCTTCACCCGCTGCTTCATGCCGGTGGAGTACATGCCGATCAGGCGGTACCGCTCCTCGTGCAACCCGACGTGGCGCAGCGACTCGGCCGCGCGCTCCTTCGCCACCGTCGGCGGCAGCCCGGACATCCGGCCCAGGTGGGTGACGAACTCGGTGGCGGTCACGTCGGGCGGCAGGCAATCGTGTTCCGGCATGTAGCCGAGCAGGGTCCTGATCGTCTCGCCGCTGGTGGCACAGTCATGGCCGAGTACCCTGGCGTCGCCCTTTGTCGGCGGGATGAGGCCGAGCAGGATCTTTATCAGCGTCGATTTGCCCGCGCCGTTCGCGCCGACAAGCCCGGTGACGCCGGGGCCCACGCGCACGCTGAGCCCGTCCAGCGCGATGACGTTCCCCGGGTATACCTTGGTCAGCGCCCTCGTCTCGATGACGGCGGGGGCCTGGGTTGATGGCATGGTGCTACCGTGCCAGCGGGCGGCACGGACCGTCATCCCCCCTCAGAGTGAAGTTGCCGCCAGCGGCCCGCGAGGGTCACCGTGCCGGCCTACGCCTGCGGGATGACGCCGAGGCCGACCTGGACGGTTACCGTAGTTACGTGCACAGTGCTAGCCCGGGGCGACGACCCCGCGGAGTCCCCAGGCCGCCGCTGACGATGCGGGTGCGGCCCTGGCAGTGGACGGCGCTTGACTGCCTGGTGGCCGTGCTGATCGTCGTGGTGCTTTTCGCCGCCGTCAGGCCGACCCTGCGGGCCGTGGCGGTCACCGCGCCCGGGCAGCCGATCGTCCACTATTACCGTCCGGCGGTCGCCGCGTCCGTCGTGCTGTTCCTCGTGGCGGCGGCGGGTTTCGCGACCGCGCTGCGCCGGCACCGGCCGATGCTCATGCTCGGCGTGCTGCTGGTCGGCTCCCTGCTGGCGACCGTGCTTACCTACCGTGACTTCAGCTCGCTGACGTTCTTCGTCCCCGTCGCCTACGTGCTGTACCTGATCGCGGCGAACTACCAGCGCCGCAGGGACGCGGTGTGGGTGCTTGCGGCCGTGTTCGCCACCATCGCCCTGGACACCGAGCTGTCGGCGCTCGCCTCCGGCATCCTCGACAAGGGCGCGCCACTGCTTGTCATCTTGCTCGTGATCATCGGCTGGACGGCCGGATACGCCACGCGGCAGCGCCGCAGGTACGCGGTCAGGCTGCAGGAGGAGGCGGCAAGCAAGGCCGTCGCGGAGGAACGGCTGCGGATCGCCAGGGAACTGCACGACGTGGTGGCGCACAGCATGAGCGTCATCGCGGTCCAGGCCGGGTACGGCCAGTACGTCATCGATACCCAGCCAGGTGACGCCCGGGCCGCGCTCGGCGCCATCCAGGCCACCAGCCGCGAGGCGCTCGACGAGATGCGCCGGATGCTCGGCGCCCTCCGGCAGGCCGACGACGGGGACCGGCAGGAAGACGGCGGCGGGGTTCCCGAGGGCTCCCCCGCCGGCCAGCCGGCCGGGCCGGGCGCTCCGATGTCCCCTGCGCCCGGGCTGGCCGACCTGGGCCGGCTGCTGTCCCGCACCGCGGGCGCGGGCGTCCAGGTCGACGTGATCCGCCGGGGCCACGTGCGCGAGCTGCCCGCGAGCATCGACCGGTCGGCCTACCGGGTCGTGCAGGAGGCGCTGACGAACGTGGTCAAGCACGCCCAGACGAGCGGCTGCCGGGTCCTGATCGCCTACCGGGACGACGAGCTGGTCATCGAGGTGACCGACAACGGCGCGGGCGCGAGCGTCCCCGTGCTGGCGGGCGCCGCCCCGGCGGCCCCCGTGGACCGGCGGAGCCTGGCCAGGGACGGGAGCGCCGGCGT